>DATLSW010000383.1:0-3127 GCA_035533955.1 Ktedonobacteraceae bacterium
GCTTGCCCCGCCCGTGTGAACTATCCGACAGAGGGCGGGGCAAGCCCACGCCCCTACGGAGCTAGCATTCACATTTGTTGAACAGCTCCTCAAATAGTTCTCTGATCTCCTCGTTCGTCAGATCAAGCGTGGCGTCGCCGACCGTTAACTCGAACTTGCTAGAGGATGGTAGCCCTGTGGGAGCCAGCCAGGAGATAAGCCACACGCCTGTCTCCTCGGCAATATCAAGGGCAGCTTCGCGCAGTTTTTCCTGCTCGACATGCAGGTAGACATGCGCCATGTTCGTGTGCGGCGGATTGGGTACTACCTCTATCTGCGAGAATGGCGCGAGGATAGCGGCGATATCTCTCGCTTTTTCGTGATATGTTGCCATGCGCTCCAGATGCTTGTCGAGTCCTTGCTGAGCCGAGAGAACGTAGGGATAGAGCTGAACAAGATTACCGCCATGCCTGCGCTGCCAGATACGCGCCTCGGCGATGAAATCCGCGGGGCCAGCCAGCAGCGCGCCCGCGATGCCGCCGAGAATTTTGTAGAAGGACACGTATACGCTGTCGAACAGCGCGGCGATCTCGCGATAGTCGCGACCATAAAAGGGCTGGCATTCCCAGAGGCGCGCGCCATCCAGGTGCAGCGGGATGCCGCGTTCGCGCGCCCAGCCGGTGATCGAGGTCAACTCGTCCCAGGTCGGCAACTGGCCGCCGATCTCGCGCTGCGGCAGTTCTATGAGCAGCGCGCCCAACGGCTCGGCCACCTGTTGCAGGTCGCTGAGCGTGAACAGGCTGTGTGGAGAGCCGATGGGCATACCGTTCAGACCATGCAGCCGTTGATAGCCGCGAAACTCATGTATTTCCAGGTGGCAGGTCGGATGAAAAGCAACATTGAAGTTGCCGCGCCGCTCAGCCCAGATGCGCAAGGCGATCTGCTGGCACATGGTTCCGCTGGGCATAAAGACGGCGGCCTCTTTGCCCAACAACGCCGCGACACGCGCCTCAAAATCGTTGATCAGCGCACCCTGACCGTAGCGATCACTCGCGATAGCCGGATCAGTCGCCTCGGCCAGCGCCGCGAGGCTCTCCTTCGGCGTCTGGTGATAATGGTAATTGAGAAAACGAGTGCAGGCTTTCAAGATGGCCTCGGCGTCACGTTCTTTGCTCATAATAGTTGCCTTTCTGTGTATGCGCTCTTTTCGTCTTGCCTGTGCTGCCAGGTCGCATACTCACCATTATGCCCCCAACGTTAGTGTAGTTGCTAACAATGTGGATAAATGAGGACATCTATCCACATTATAACTTTAACCTGCGCCGCTCGCGTGCGCGAGATCGGCGGGCGGTTGGACTACGGCCAACCGAAGTGACGCTTGCGCCACTCCTGATGTCGGCGCAAGAGCAAGACTTTGACTTCTTGTCTATTATAGCACGCGCGACGCTCGTAAAGTATATTGGCTCCCTCGATCGCTGTGATGCAGAAGTCCGGTCTTGGGGCGGCGGCGAGCCAGAGCCATATCGAGTGCGTGCCCCACCAGCTCTTCGTCACAACTGGCTGACATCGACCATGCCACCACGGGGCCAGGTCACTCGTTGCGCATCGCGTGGGAGGAAGGGGAGAAGAGCATTGACGGGAACGGAGCGGCAAGGCATAGTAGAGAAGGACATTTGGGTTATAATAAGTCATGAGCAACACACAGCAAACGGCATATGATACGCGCGCCTATGCCAAGATCAACATCACGCTGGACGTGCTGGGCAAGAGGTCAGACGGCTACCACGAGCTGGTCACGATCATGCAAACCATCGACCTCCACGATACCATCCGTCTGACTGAAAGCGCGGACGATGCTATTCATCTGACCTGCACACAGGCAGAACTGAGCAACAACGACAACCTGGCGGCGCGGGCGGCGCAACTAATCCGCCTGCGTCTGGGCCTGCGGCGCGGCATATCCATTGAGCTTGAGAAGCGCATCCCGTCGTCTGCCGGTCTGGGTGGTGGCAGCAGCGACGCCGCCGCCGTGATAGTCGGCTGGCAGCGCTGGCGGCAACTCCCGCTTACGCTCACGGCTATGCAGGAGATGGCGGCGTCGCTTGGCTCTGATGTGCCTTTTTTCCTGAAAGGTGGACTCGCGCTGTGCCAGGGACGCGGCGAGCAGGTCACGCAACTAGACCCGTACTGGCCTACCGAATTGCGCTGGCTCCTCTTACTCAAACCCGCTATCAGCCTTGCGACGGCGGCGGTTTTTCGCCATATCACTCCCGAGGATTACAGTGATGGCACGCACAGTCGAGATGTCCGCGCCGCGCTCGCCGCCAGGAAGATGCCCGATTCCGATCACCTTCACAACGGTCTGGAACGCGCTGTCCTACAGCATTATCCACAAGTGGCTCAGGCAAAAGCGGCAATGCTTCAAGCGGGCGCGCCTCTTGTGCGTCTGTCCGGCAGTGGGCCAACGCTTTTCGCACCCTTCACGCAGTTGGCTGACGCGCAGCAAGCATACGAGACACTGCGATCCCAGAGATACGAAGTCTATTTGTCGCAAGCGGTATATCCACATCAAACGGTGATTACCCAGCAATGCGAATTGTGATAGTTCTGTACCAGGCCAGCGGCTCGTTGTGACCGCAAGGTGAGATCAAAAGAGTATTCTTCCGGTAAAGCATCCTGATCTTCCATGAGGAAGTTGATGTCAGGTAGGCTTTCTCCAACCCAGGAGTAAAGGAAGAAAGATCATGAAACATAAATTGATCCGCATCACGCTGGTCGTCTTAGAGGCATTTGTTGCACTGAGTACCATCGCAGGGGGCATAGGTCTGTTGACAGGAGCGATTCCAGCTTCACTCGACTGGCTACAAGGCTCGTTGTTCGTTGATTACACTATCCCTGCTTTGTCGTTGATAATCATTGTGGGTGGCAGCATGCTCCTCGCCGCAGCAACCATCCTCACCGGGCGCGAAATCGGTGTGCTGGCATCAGCATTCGCCGGGCTAGCCATGATGATCTTCGAGATCGTGGAAGCAGTCGTCATTGACCATATAGGTGGAAGCGAGCTTGCGATTGCAGTGGCCCTACAGGCTTTCTACTTCGTACTCGGCCTGGCAATCTTTGTGCCAGGTTCCTTCCTCTGGATGACCGA
>DATLSW010000384.1:0-3938 GCA_035533955.1 Ktedonobacteraceae bacterium
TCCGGCCCTGCCGATTGGCGTGACTGGGTCCTACGCGGCAGATGTCTGCGAACCCCGCCAGGTCTGTGAGGAAGCAACGGTAAGCGTACCTCTCTGGGTGCCGTAGGGTTGCCTGGTCACGCTAACCGGCAGGGCCGGGCGAAAATCGGTTTTTTTGTGTCTGGGCTGAAAGCCGATGCTCCCGTTTGAATTTCGAGACGGGACGGAGTTATGCCAACTATGGCCTCTCAATCGCTCTACCGCAAGTGGCGCTCGCAAACATTTCATGATCTTGTTGGTCAGGAAGCCGTTGTACGCACGCTGAAAAACGCGCTGAGCAGCGGCAAGCTGGCCCATGCCTACCTGTTCACCGGCCCCAGAGGTACAGGTAAAACCAGTATCGCCCGCCTGCTGGCGAAAACAGTGAATTGCGAGCATCCCGTCGATGGCGAGCCATGTAACCAGTGCCAGCAGTGCCGCGAGATCACCGCCGGTAACTCGTTCAACGTCATCGAGATTGACGCGGCCTCCAATCGTGGCATCGATAGCATCCGCGACCTGCGCGAGAAAGTCATGATGCCGCCCTCGACCGGCAAGTACAAGGTCTACATTCTGGACGAGGCGCACATGCTGACCACCGAAGCCTTCAACGCGCTGCTCAAAACGCTGGAAGAGCCTCCACCCTACGTTATCTTCGTGCTGGCAACGACCGATGTGCATAAGATGCTGCCTACCGTTATCTCGCGCTGCCAACCTTTTGACTTCAAGCGTTTCAGCACGCGCCAGATTGTCGATCACCTGAACTTTGTGGCCGGAGAAGAGCATATCAAGCTGGAGCGCAGCGCGGCGGAGTTGATCGCCAGGGCGGCCGCTGGTGGGATGCGCGACGCCCTGAGCCTGCTCGATCAGGCTATGGCCTACGCGGGAACTGAGATCGCGGTCACGCAGGTGCAGGCCATGCTCGGTGTGGCCGATGCGCGCGCAGTGCAGAAATTCATCGCGCACGTCGCGCAGCTGGACAGCCCCGCTGGTCTGCACCTGATCCACGAACTATCTCAGGCCGGAGCCGATCTGCGTCAGGTAAATATTCAGATCGGCGAGTTCTGGCGCTGGTTGATGTTGGCGAAGGCGGGCGCGGATATCAACGTCATTCTCGATCTCACAGAAGATGAGACGAAGGAAATCAAAGCACTGACCCCACTTTTCACGCTGGAAGAGTTGACGGAACTGGCGCGCGTCTTTGCTCAGAATGATATGGCGCAGAAAAGCCAGGGTACGCCGCAGCTTGGCCTCGAACTGGCCTTGCTGCAGGCTATCGATCTGCACCAACGAGCGCAGTCCGGCCAGCCGCTTATTGCCGCCGCGCCTCCTGTTGCTGCCATCGGACAGGCTTCTCCGCCGGGGCCATCTGCCCCGCCGCGTTCCGCTCTGCCTTCTCAGGTAACGCCGCGCAGCGCGCCCGCCCGGAATCAGCCAGAGAGCGCCGTGGATGAGCCGTGGCCCGGTGATGATGACGTCCCGTTGGCTGTGCAAAGCGAGCGCGCTCCGACCAGCCGCGCGCCCGCCGCGCGCCCCGCTCCGCTTCCTGTTTCCGAACAACCCGCCGAGCGTTCTGTTCCTGATGGCGGCCAATCGCAGCCGACGCTGACCCTGGCGCAGGTAGAGGATCGCTGGGAGAAAGTTAAGAAGCGCGTGCGCGTCAAGAATCATGCCGGGCTCAAGACGGCAGCTTATCTCAATGATTACGCGGTAGTGAGCGTTGAGCCGGGTGATGGCGCGTCCGTGGTGACGATCCAGGCGGCTCATATGGTGCATTATAAGTACCTGCATGAAAGCGAATATTGCGCCGATGTGGAAGATGCGCTCAGCCTGGAATTTCGCCAGCCCTGTCAATTGCGCTTGCTGCCGCCGGGACAGCCTTTGCCGCCGCCAGCGCCTCGCTCTGCCGAGTACCAGACTTTAGCGCCGCCAGCAAGTCCGCCGGGTGGGGCGTCGCCTGTTCATCGCCAGCGTTCAAATACAGCGCCAACAGCGCCAGAGCAGCAAGGGAACGGACCGGAAGCGTCAAAGCCGCCCAGGTCTCAGCAAGCGCCAGCCCCCGTTGCCGAGTTGCCTGCCGCGGATTCTCCAGCGCCGGTTGTCAAAAAGGGCGTTGTGAGAGAAAATATGAATGGTACGTCAGCGTACCATTCACCTGAAGAGATCACACAAAAGGCGAGCCACGACCCGGTTGTGCGGGAAGTGATACACACGTTTTCAGCAAAAATTATCAACGTTGAAGCGAAGCGGGGAGCATGATGCTGCCGCCGCGGAAGGAGTTATTCTTGGTATGAATATGCGCGAAGTTCAGAAAATGCAGCAGAAACTTTTGCAGATGCAGGAGGATATGGAGAAAACGCCGTTTAACGGCACGGCTGGCGGCGGCGCTGTGACTGTTACCATCAACGGCAAATTTGAGATGACCGCGATCAAAATTGATCCGGAAGCGTTTAACGCCGAAGATATCGCCGAACTGGAAGTGATGGTGCTGGCGGCGGCCAAAGATGCTTTCAGCAGAGCCACGGAGGCGCAGCAAAAGTTGCTCGGCAACGTCACCGGCGGCATGAAAATCCCTGGACTGTTCTAATATTATGAGCGATATTGCACCGCCGGTAGCGGCGTTGATCGAAGAATTTTCCAGGCTGCCTGGCGTCGGCGTCAAAACGGCACAGCGCCTGACCTTTTTTATCCTGCGCAGCCCGACCGACCAGGCCCGCCGCCTGGCCGAGGCGATCATGAGCGTGAAAGAGCGCATCATCTATTGCTCGCGCTGTTTCAATATTACCGAAACCGATCCCTGTCCGATCTGTAACAACCCCAACCGCGATCAGGAGATGATCTGCGTAGTCGAGGAGCCGTTAGATGTGCTGGCGCTGGAGAAGACGGGTGTGTACAAGGGATTGTATCATGTGCTGCACGGCGCGCTCTCGCCGGTAGAAGGCATCGGGCCGAAGGATTTGCGCATCGACGAGCTGATCCAGCGCGTGCGCGCGAACAAGATCCGCGAGGTCATTCTTGCCACGAATCCCAATTTCGAGGGCGAGTACACAGCGAACTTTATCAAAGGCGAACTGGCTTCTCAGGGTATGAAGATCACCAGCCTCGCGCGCGGCCTGCCGATGGGCGGCGACCTCGAATATGCCGACGAGGGTACGCTTGGCCGCGCCCTCGAAGGCCGGAGAGACCTGTAATATTCTGGGGATCGCACCCCTACGGGATACATGAAGGCCGTAAGGATGTTGATCTTGACAGATCGCCGTCATTATGGTACTCTTGTTCTAGTTTCAAAGGAAATATGGAAGGAGAGCCATATTTTCCACCTTTTTGACCCCGCGAAAGAATATCTATGTAGCGGCCTGGAAAGTCATAACGCGCACCAGTTGTGCGTGCCATTGAGCCTATTTCGGCCACATCGACAACAAAGAAGGAGGATGCAGGGGCGGTGAAGCGGGATGGCAATTGTCCTGCATTCGATCCTCTCCCCTGTCAGAAGTATGGTAGCAAGTAAGAAAGACAAAGCTTCGTTGAACAGCGCCGTACCCGCGGCTGGCCTGAGCGATCGCGAACGGGCGATAGACGCGGCCTTGCAACAGATCGAGCGCCGCTTCGGCAAAGGAGCAATCATGAAGCTGGGAGAGGCTCCGCATATCCAGGTGGATGTCATTCCGACGGGATCGATAGCTCTCGACCTTGCCCTGGGCGTGGGCGGTATACCGCGCGGCCGCATCACCGAAATTTATGGCCCTGAGTCTTCGGGAAAAACCACGTTATGCCAGCATATCATTGCCAGCGCCCAGCGTTCAGGCGGTTATGCCGCGTTTATCGACGCCGAACACGCGCTCGATCGCTCCTACGCGCTCAAATGCGGCGTTGATATCGCCAATTTGCTGCTCTCACAGCCTGACACCGGTGAGCAGGCG
>DATLSW010000385.1:0-10350 GCA_035533955.1 Ktedonobacteraceae bacterium
CATCATGCACGGCAACACGGATACCGTTGAGAACATGATCGCTGTGCGTTTCTACGAGTACCTGAATGCCAGAACTGGCTGCAAGGGCCAGCAACCTTCCCATTGCGGCCTGTCCTCTGGGATGAAGGTGCGCTTCGGGATTCTCTATAAGTAATAGTGTTCCAGGCTTTGACTCCAATGCAGAGACAATGATGGGCAATGCATAGGTTATACCAAAACCTACATTTGTCGAACGGTAATTATTACTCGTCACTTGATTACCTACGGCGAAAGCGTATTCCAAGCCCACAATATCCATGTTACGCACGGATGTAAGATTGATACGCACTCCTGGGCTAATCAATCCAAGCCAACTTTCTACCGATTGTAGCAGCCCGGTGCGAACAGAAGTTGCAAGAAAACTTGCTGTATACTCACCTTTAGACCCAAGCATATTAGCGTGGTAGCCGACAATATTCGATATATCAAAAAAACGGCGAGGACCAACACGTTCTGCTTGCAAATACTGAAAAAATTCAGTAAAAAGGTCAATGCTATAAATTGGGTGACCTTCCGGCGGAGAGCCATCTTTGACTTGCAAAGTATCAGCATCTTTAGCATAATCAAATCGCCACCCTGCGGTTAATTCGGTTTCTTCAGCAAAAATCTCGATTCTGATCTCTTCTCGCTCTGATCCTTCAAACAGCTTCGCTCCTTCAAACAAAGCATCTAGCCCTGTGCCAATGGAAACAAGATCGCCATTTAAGGCCAGAGCATAGGTTTGTAACAAACCTCGCTGATACGATTGACGCAATAGAAGCAAGGACTGTAGGACACTCGATTTACCTGTGCCATTTAGACCTGTAAGCAATGTAAGTGGTCTCAAACGAAACTTCTGATCTTCGAAACATTTGAAGTTTTGCAAATGTAGTTCTCGAATCATAACAATACCTCTTCAATTATCCGGTGAATTTCACTAAAGCGCAAATTCAGCTTTTTGATATCGCCAGTACCCTGAGAAATAGCTCTATCGAAATCCCGGTCATTCATCAACGCGATAAAAGCTGAAATCAGAGCATCCTTTCGCTTCGCAAGCAGATTTATTTCTTCATCGTTCAACTGGCCCAGGTTAACCGACCAACTCTCAAATAGTGCTTTGTTGATCGGGTATCTCGTAGCTCCCAGCCGGTAACGTTTGCGAAAAGCATCAGCGCCAAAGATGGTATAAGCCGCATTCATTGCTCGCAAGAAGCGAGATTCTAGTTCTCGGAGTTCCTGGTCAGGCATCTTATTGATCGAAGCCATACAATCATTCAGAAAGCTGTCAAACTCTTTTGACTTGTAGCGTGAATACGGAGTGATGGTGAACGCCAAAAAGCGCAATACGCACTCGCGATCTGCCATACGATCATCGCGAATGCCATTATTTATGGCGCTCTTAAATTCCGGTGACTCCGCAAGTTGAGCGAGCATCCTGGTTGCTTTTCCTTGATTCAACGCATGGCGAATTTCTTGCGCAGAAAGCGGCAATCCGCCGGTATTGATACGCTTGAAAATGTTGAACTTGACCTCGCTCGGTGTTCCCCGCTCAATAAGATAAACCGTCACCTGAGTTTCCATAATGCGGCGCTGATAGGCGCGTGGCAACTCAGAAAAAGTCAATCTATGCAAGTCTCTGAGAAATTCCATCTCACAAAGTCTAAGATCCTGATCAAGTACAAAGCGATTCAGCGTCGTAAGTCTCTGCAAACCATCTACCACCAGCCATTTATTATCGTCCATAGCGTCAAAGTAAAAGGCGGGTAAAGGAATTCGGATCAAGATGGATTCAATAAGTCGGCTCTGCGCGCCATCGGTCCATATTCCTCCCTTGCGCTGGAAACCAGGACTCAAATCTAACTCTTTATTCTGGATGCGCGAGAGTAGCAAACTTATGGTCAATGGCCTGGTTTCAACGCGAATCAGGGCTGGATTGAAGGGATCGGTGATCCGATCCTCGCCAACAATATCTTCTGGCTCTATCCCTGTACCATCGTCAATGAAAGTTTCTTCTGCGGTGTAATCTGTACGCGGTTCGTTGAGGTCAGCCACGGCATGTACTCTCCTTACCCACAAGTGATGTTTCTTGCCATTATAAACCCGATAGCAGTAGCAATCAAGCCGAACGCCACTTTGCATCGGCTCACGCCAGTTTCTTCTCCAGCGCGTAGCGCGTGGCGGCGCTGCGTGATGACACGTCGATCTTGCTATAAATCGAGGTCGTGTGCTTGTTCACGGTGCGCGGGCTGATGACGAGGTGTTCGGCAATCTGCGCGTCCGTCCAGCCCTTCGCCAGCAGGCGCAGCACCTCCACTTCGCGGCGCGTGAGTTCATCAGGATAAGCGGATGTCGCTGCTGGTTGCGCGAGTGAGGTTGCTTGAGCAGTAGGTGTCATGTCAGGCGCGTACCGCGATGAGAGAAATGCCTGCTCAGGCGTCAGCGCACGGCCCTCGTCCCAGGCGGACACGAAATCATGATCAGCAAGTTGAGCGCGCACGCTGGCTACCTGGCGATCATATTGAACGCGTTCAAGCGGATCGGCCTCGAATTCGTCAGCAAGCACAGCCTCCACCGCGCCGAAAAGCCGCGCCGCCAACAAGGGCTGCCGCTCTACTCCGGCGAGCGTCGCCAGGCCGAAGAGATGCCAGCCAATGTAGGGCAGATATCCCACCTTTTGCGTGAGCAAGAGACCTTCAACAAAAAGAGCCTGTGCCTGGGTCAGGTTCCCCAGGTCGCGCTCAATTTCTCCCAGCACATTCAACTGGTACGTGATGAGCAGAGGCTCGCCCATCTCACGAAACAATGTCAGACAATCGCGCGCTAACTCGGCGGCCAGCGCCAGCTTGTCTTGCGAACGCGCGAATTGCGACAAATAGCTCCTGGCCTGAGTCAGGCCATTTTTGAAACCAATCTCTTGCGCGATAGCCTGGCTTTCTTGTAACAGCGACTCCGCCTGGATCATATCTCCATGCGAACCCGTCACATAGCCCAGGTGATTCAATACAGCGACGATGTTTAACCTGTCATTCAACGCGCGCACAAGCGCCAGTTGCTCGTTCCACAACTGCAGCGCCTTCTCCGCGTCACCCTGCGATATAGCAAAACGGGCCAGCGTGCCAAGCGCGCGCGCTTCCCCCTGCCGGTCTTGCAATTGTCGGCAGAGCGCCAAACTCTCCTCTACCTGCTGCACAGCCGCCGTCAGATCATTCTGTTGCCAGAGCAATCTTCCTAAACTCTGCAAAGAAACGGCCAGCGGCCAGCATTCTTCCGCCTGCCGACTCAACGCCACACTTTCTTCCAGTAATGCTCGCCCCTGCACCAGGTCGCCTTGATCAGACAGCAGGCGTCCCAGGTGACAGGTCGTAAGAGCCAGATCCATCAAGTTGCCGCTTTCCCGGCAGATATCCACACTTTCTTGCAAGAAAGCGCGCGCCATCTCGGCATCGCCCAGTTCAGCGGTAAGTTTGCCCGCGCCGCAGAGCGCGCGCGCACGCGCGCGTGTCCGCGCCTGAGCGGAAGGCAGCGCCAATACAGTCTCGAACCAGCGCCGTCCTTCGCTTAAATAGCCGCGCGTCAACCAGAAGCGCCAGAGCGCCGCGCACAAACGCTGGGCCAGTTCTCCCTTTTCATATGTCATAAAGCAGCGCAGCGCCTCTCGCAGGTTCTCCTGTTCCCGTTCCAACCTTGCCAGCCAGATCAATTGCTCCGCGTCTCGCAGATGCGCCTCAGCCTCTTCCGCCAATGCGAGAAAATATGTCGCGTGAGCGCGCTGCGCACGCTCCATCTCTTCGTCCTCACGCAGACGCTCAGTGCCATACTCGCGCATTGTCATGAGCATCAGCAGGCGCGGCTCAGCGCCATCCTGCTCAATACGCAGCAGCAAACTCTTATCCAGCAGCGACGTCATGGCATCAAGCAGGGTCTCATGCTCTTCCGCGGCGCAGACAGCTTCCGCCGCTTCCAGAGTCCAACCACCCATAAAGACGGAAAGGCGGCGAAACAGTCGCTGCTCTTGCTCATTTAACAGGTCATAACTCCACTGTATCGCGTTTTGCAGTGTCTGGTGGCGCACAGGCATGGTGCGCGCGCCGCCGGTAAGCACCTGAAAACGCTGTGAGATGCGCGCCAGCAACGCCTGGGGCGACAGCAGCTTGACGCGCGGAGCCGCGAGTTCAATGGCGAGAGGCAACCCATCCAGGCGCTGACAAAGTTCCGCGATGGCGGGCGCATTCACCTTCGTCAGTTGAAAAGCAGGTAGCGCCGTCTGAACGCGCTGCACAAAGAGGTCGATCGCGGCATAACGCGCAAGCATTTCGCGCTCTGGCAACTGCCCAGACGGCGGCAGCGCCAGTGGGCTGACCGGAAACTCGTGTTCAGCTTGTAGATGGAGTATTTCGCGGCTCGTTACCATGAGTTTGAGCAACGGACAGGCGCTGAGCAGGTCTTCCAGGAGAAACGCGGCATCGATCACCTGCTCAAAGTTATCCAGCACGAGCAGCATGTCCTTATCGCGCAGGGCGCAGGCAACTTGCTCAAATACCGACTGTCCCATAATCTCTTGCAGGCTCAACGCCTCCGCGATGGCGGGCAAGACGCGCTCAGGCTTCCTGATCGAGGATAGGGCGACGAAACAGACACCATCGGCGAAGAACTCCCTCATCTCCAACGCTACCTGGACACTTAGCCGCGTTTTGCCGATTCCCCCTGGGCCTGGCAGCGTCAGCAAGCGGATAGATGGACGGCGAAGCAAGTTCGCCAGCGCAGCTATTTCCTCCTCACGGCCAACCAACGAGGTAAAAAAAGTCGGCATATTCCAGAACCCTTCGGTTCTGTGCAAGTATCCCATTGCGCTTTGCTCGCTCATTGCAATCTTCTCCAGCCGCGTGATCGATGTCCGTCATCAAATTAAACCGTTCATTCTTAGAAAAACACACAGATTGTAGGCAATCTGGTTGAGCATGTCAAGACGCGGCTTTTGCGCTCACTCACCCTCCTAACAGGCCGGGAAACAGCGCGCTCAGAATAATCAGCAACGTCAACACGGTCATAACGATGGTTGTGGCCCAGGCCACGCCATTGAAGATGCGACCGTTGACGTAGCGGCCCAGCAGGCGGCGATCATTGCAGAGAATGATCATCAGCACCAGGATCAGGGGTAACAACATGCCGCCAACGATATTGGGCAAGTTGAGAACAAAGACGAGATCACCGGCAGGCACAAAGAGCGTGATCACAGCTCCAACGACGATAATGAACGTGTAAAGCGACAAAAACTGCGGCGCCTCCTTGAATGTCCTGCTCACGCCGCGTTCCCAGCCAAACGCTTCCGCTATGGAATAGGCGGTGGAGAGCGGTAAAACGCTGGCAGCCATCAGCGAGGCATTGAGCAGGCCAATACCAAACAGAATGGCCGCGATATGCCCATTGCCTCCCACGAGCGGCTCTAACGCCAGCGCCGCATCACTCGCCTGATGAATAACAATATGATGTACGAACAATGTCGCGCCAGTAGCTACTACAATGAAGAAAGCCACAAAGTCGGTGATAAAGGCTCCGACATAGGTATCGATGCGCTCGTATTGCAGGTGCTTTACCGCGATCTGCTTGTCGGCAATGGCCGATTGCTGGTAAAACTGCATCCAGGGAGCGATGGTTGTGCCAATGACCGCGACCAGCGTGAGCAGGTAGCCCGTTGGCTCACCGGGACCGTGTGGAAGAGAGGGCGCAATCGTCTGGTGGAAGACCTGGCCCCAATCGGGGTGAACAAGAAAGCCGCTGGCGACATACGTCACGTAAATCAGGCATAATACCAGCAGAACGCGCTCGACATATTTATAACTGCCGCGCGTTACCAGGAACCAGACAATAATGGCCGCCGCCGGAACGGCGATAAACGGGGTCACGCCAAAAATATCCATCGCGCCCGCCACGCCCGCGAACTCCGCCACGGTGGTAGCCGTGTTGGCGATCAAGAGCAAAAGCATACTCCAGAAGGTGATACGCACGCCGAATTTTTCGCGGATCAGGTCGGCCAGTCCTTTGCCGGTCACAACACCCATACGCGCGACCATTTCTTGCACAACGGCCAGGCTGATGGTGATAAGGACAACGGCCCAGAGGAGACGATATCCATATTGCGCGCCTGCCAGTGAGTAGCCAGTAATGCCGGTAGCGTCGTTATCGACATTCGCCGTGATCAGTCCGGGGCCGATCACGGACAGGAGTAGCAAGATCTGACGAATCCAGACGCGGCGCACTTTACGCTGCCGCAAAAATACTTTGTTCATGACACACCGCCCTTGCGAGAGTGTTTTTAGCTAATAAAAATACCCCCAAATCCAAGAGGGGGCTTTTGCCATAGCATATATTTCCCCCACTGGTTGAGCTTTGGCACTGCAAGACGTAAGATAGCAAACAGCTATCCAGCCACTTCGGATCTCGCCTTATGCCGACGAGACCTGGCCTGATCATTGGCGTCTCTCGACGTTTCTGACCAGTGGCCTATGTTCAATGCAGCCGCCTCGCCTAACGAGGTCAGTTAAGGATCATTGGTTGTTGGCCCTACTATACCGCAACGGAGTTGTTTGTGTCAACGTTCCATGAAAAAGAGGTTTTGACCTGTCATTCTGAGCGCAGCGAAGAATCCGGGGCCATCAATTGATCGGCCTGGCTGACTAGAGATTCTTCGCTGCGCTCAGAATGACATGGGGGCCATTACATCTTGAGAGCGAGAATGAGCAGGATAGTCACTATGTGGAGCAATTGATCGAGCCAGATCGGGCCGATGAGCTTGTAACGGGATTTGAGCGGGTCAATGACGAAATGCGTGCCGAACAGGACTGCCGTCGCCAGCACGGATGGATGGGCAAAGAGGATAAACGTCGCGGTGTAGGTTGCGCAATGATAAAAATTGACCTCCCAGCTTTTGCCTTTCTCCATGCTCATCCAGGCGCTTTGGAAGGCAAAGTCCCCCACGAAGTGACAGGCCAGCCAGATCAGCAGAGTCGGCAGGGCAATGTCCATGATCATTGTAGTCTCTCCTCGCTATAGGCTGTGGCATCTTATAGCCGAGGAGAAACAGAGATGCCTGTCTTTCCTCGCCCAATGCTCTGTAGATAGGAGACAGTATAAGCCAGGAGATGGCATCTCCCTATGAAACAACTCACCGCGCTATTGTGAAGTTTGCACGGTTTCTGACATCCCGTGGGAAGATCAGGTCTTTGTTACTTGCCTGGAAGATCGCCACGGTGTCGCGGAAAAAACGCGCAGCAGCAGGAGTGCAGCAACAAGCGCCCAGAACAGATAGGCGTCGTCCTGCATCAAAAACGCGCTATCGACCTGCCCCTGGACAAGCGCCGCGAGGAAGGCCGTACCGACGCCGATGACCATCCAGCGCAGGAGTCCAGCGTCCTTCACCCTACCAATATGCTGCGTAATGCGCGCGAAGAGCCAGTAGAACATGGCTATGACAGCGAAATAGGCAAGCAGGCCAAAGATGCCAATGCTAACCACGACATTGAGAATGTCGTTATGCGGCTGCAACCCTGGCTCCTCTGTCACCCCAGTAGGAAAATTGGTTCCCGGAATAAGAGTGATCCAGTAATGCCTGAGATGCGGCGTGGAACAGACGGTGTTCAGGCTGTAGTGACACGACCAGTTATTGAGGCCGACACCCAACAGCGGGTAATCCTTGAACATGTGCCACGCGGCCTGCCACAGATACAGACGTTTCTGCGTGGTACTGATATTGCTGGCATTGACATGATGAGTGAAGACAAAGTCGATGATCTTCGTATGAAACACCAGCGCCACCGCCGCCACACACACTACAAAGACAGCCGCGCTCACCAGTAAGGCCCTCCGGTTGGGCAGGGAAAGCGCGCCCAGGAATAGCACGGCGACCGCCATCGCCACCCATGTCCCCAGCGATTGCAGCAGGAAGAGGATCAGCACAGCAAACAGGCAGTATACCAGGGCCAGGATACGCAGCCAGAGCGCGCGGGATGCTCCTATGACCCGCCCGGTATCCACGATGACAAACGCCATCGCGAATGGCAGCGTATAGTCGAAGAGAATGCCGAGATCGTTTGCGCTGCCATAGACCGAGGCGGGCCGCACCAGGCCGTCTACATCCACTCCGAGCGCGGAACGAAAGAAGAGATATTGCGCGAGAGCCAGCAAGCCAATGACACACGCTGTCGCCAGAAAGGCGATGAAGAGCCGGATCAGATCCTTGCGCGAGCGGAAACAGTACAAAAGCAAGAGTAAATAGAGCAGCGGCTCGATCACGAATTCGCGTAAGCCGCGCAGCGCCACATGCCCGTCATAAGCGCCCACGATCGAAAGAGCGGCCACCGCGACGTACACCACAATCGGGATGCTGAACGGGCCGACGCGATTCCACAATTCCCTCCAGGACAGCCAGTAGCGCCATGTTGTCTGCCAGAGGATCAGTTGCACGCCGGCGACGAGGACGCACACCAGCAGCGTAATCTCGGCAAGGCTGAAATTGTATTGATCGAACACGGTCTTTGGATGCAGGTAATATGGCAGAGCCAGAGGCAGCAACGCGAGGGCCAGCGGCAGTCGATACCAGCATAGTACAAGAAATATCAGCAGAAATGGCAGCGAAACCAGTGGGTTCACGCGGGCAATAATGCCGGTATAGGCAATATTGGGATTGCCAATGACATAATACAAAGCCATCGCCAGAACCATGCCCAATCCGACCAGGAAATCACGCGAGAAGCCGGACAAACCCGCCGCACGCTTGCCCGGCGGCGTGGATGATTGTTCCGGCGACAGCGCCGCGCCGGAAGCAGTATCAGCAGTTTCCTGATCGGCAAGCGTCGTATCAGATGTCGTGCGTTCCTGACTATCCATCGTCATTTATTCACTCCGATTATTGATTGTATGGGCCGATTCATCGCGCATCCATACCTGATCACCCGGTTGCAGTATAGCAAAGTCCGTTCTATTCGTCTACAATGGTGACATTCGTCGGGGAAAACCCAAAGTTTTGCGTAGGGGCGTACCTATATTCGTATATGGGAAAGAGACAGTCTCACCAATGAACAACGCATCCACCGACAAAAATGTCTCATTATGGCGCAATCGCGATTACCTGCTGTTATTGATGGTTAAATTGTTCTTGCAGCGCGGCATTGTTCCCTCCCGACCACATATACAAGCTGAACGTACAGTACGTTTGGAAGCCGAGGTGGCGATAGACATGCAGGCCCATCGGCGAGGATTGCAGAATGGCGAAGCGGTAGCCCAGGCGACGCGCATCGAGCAGGGGAGCCAGCGTGATCGCCGTACCAAAGCCCTGGCCGCGCGCGTGCGGAAGCGTCGCCACGTCATAGATGCCCGCGACGCCACCGGCCAGGAACAGGAGCGAACTTGTGACAGGCTCGCCGTCCAGCATTCCGAGGTAGCAGCGCACCAAAGGGCTGGATACGAAGCCATATTTGTGATAGAGGCCCATGGCAAAATCGAGGACGCTGTCTGGCATTTCGGACCCGGCAACCAGCACGCGAATCCAATGCTCCAGCATCTCGCCACTGTCCACTTGCTCGACCCTCAGCTTGCTGGAAACCGGCATGTTTTCATCCAATGTGAGCAAGTCAAGCGCCATGCCGGGAGCGTCGTCATCCAACCGCCAGCCACGAGCCAGCAGCCGTCGTCCCCAGTCTGCCGGCTGTGTGGAGGGACCGATAAAGCAAGATAGCGGCGTTCGATAGGCCATGAGGCGTTCTATCAGCTTCTCGACGCTGCCAGGAACATGTTCAGCAATATTGACGCGAAAGACGTTGTTGGTGAGTTCAAAAGGCAACCCTGAAATGAACCAGTTGCTTTCTGCATCCTCGTAAAAGGTTGCCCCGATGATGCGCCCCCAGAGGCGGCCTAATTCCTGGAGATTGCTCTCCATCGCCTGTAAGATAGATGGGATAGAAAATTCTGTCAGAATGTCGCTCATCTGCTGACCCGCTTTCCTGCTAAACACATACAAAAAGGACGGCGCAAGCGCGCCGCCCCTATCATAGCAAAAAAAGAGGTCAGCGTGTCAACTCCGTGACGAATTGCTGGAAGACATGGGCATGATGATCGATGTCTTCTTGCGTGTGCTGCACCGAGATCGTCCATTGGTCGTCGAATCCTGGGGGGAAGAGGATGCCGCGATTCGCCAGGAAGAGCCAGTAGGCGTAGGAGACGCCCATATCGATCTCCCACCAGGCGCGATAATTGCGCGCCCGCTCGTAGCGGAACATGGCGCAGCCCTTCGCGCCCACCTGGGAGACATGCATAGGCAGATCGAACTCTTCGATGATG
>DATLSW010000386.1:0-3477 GCA_035533955.1 Ktedonobacteraceae bacterium
CCCTCACCGTTTTTGGGCGGGGCAAGCCCACGCCCCTACAGTTCCGTAAGAATACAGAACCGGATTGCGTAGCCCCTTGTACAGAATGCCCAGATGCGCTATACTTGCACAATATATAAGAATAATTATAGGGGACGTGTCATTATCAATGCGTCTTCCTGAAAAGGAGATACCTGCGTGAACCTGTCAATAGATGTGGCGCGAAGGGTGCTAGAGGCCAGCAAGCAGCGCGCCAGAGAACTACGCAGTCCCGTGACGATTGCCATCGTCGATTCCGGCGGCCACCTGGTACTGTTTGAGCGCATGATGTCGCCATATGGTTGGGCGACGGGACAGATCAGTATCGCGAAGGCGACGACCGCGGTGATGTTCAACCAGCCGACGGACGCCGTGGCGCAGTGGGGTTCGGGCATTCCTGGTTTCGCCTCGAGTCTCGCGGCGATGACGCATGGCAATTTTGTGATGGCCGCCGGCGGGTGGCCGATCCGCGCGGGCGGCGCAACTGTCGGGGGCATCGGTGTCAGCGGCGGCAACGCGCCGGGCAGAGACGACGAGATCGCCAAAGCCGGTCTGGCCGCGCTGGAAGCCTTCGCGCCCCCTATTCCAGCCCAACCGGCAGCGCCGCAGCCTCCTGCTCAGCCGATCCCGCCGCAGATGCCGTTTCCTGGCGAACAACAACAACACTCACGCCCCTATATGCAGCCGACTCCCGCCTATCCAGCGATGCCGCCATCCGGCAACGCTGTCGGAGCGCAGGTGCAGCCATCGCCCCAGCCGGCTGGGGCGGATACGCATTACCTGCTTCCTGATCAGCCGGAGGAGAATGTCTATGGGAACGCTGAGGCGTCCGAACCGTATAACGAAAGCCGCTCAGGAGGACAATCATGACACAAGGCACAAGTAATCGATCTAACAAACGTTCACCGCGAGCGGGACGCTACAAACCAACTCTGATAACGACTCCTGAAAATGAGACGGGCGACGAGCAGCAGGAGACGGCGCAAGAAGTCGAAGAGCAAACGCCCGCAGAGGAAACGACGACAGAGGTTGCTGCTCCTGCCCCAGTGCGCCGTTTGCCACGCTTTTTCTCAACCGTGGGCAAGAGCGAGAAGGAGCAGGGAGTCAGCGAGGAGACGGTGGTGCAGGCGCGCCTCGCCCGCGCAACTCGCGGCAAAACCGCGAAAGTGGAGGCAACCGGCAGCAAAGAGCAGGCCGTAGAGAAGGAGCGCAAAGCCGATGTTCCGGCCAGAAGCGCGCCCACCAGGGCCAATGCTCCGGCACGCCCTCCCAGCCCCTTCAAGATGAAATATATCATCGGTATGGTGGTGTACTTGCTGGGCGCGCAACTCATCGGCAGCCTTGAAGTGAACCTGTTCAACGCCTACCATATCAATAGCACGCTGGCGTCATTTAACCTGTTTGGCTTGCCCATCGTGATCCAGACATCGACGTTAGTTTTTCTGGCGATCCTGGTCCTGCTGCTGGTCCTGCTGGCGCGTCTCGACCTGATCCCGCGCAGCTTCAGCGCTCTCAGCGGCCAGCCGCCGCAGAAGCGCGGCAGCGCAGCGAGCCGACAGAACAACAACGATGTCGCGCGCACGCCGCAGCCCACCATACGCCAGGGCGTGAGTGGAGCCGATGACAATCTCTACCAGCAATATCGATCCAACCAGCGCCGCAAAAAATAAAAGAGGTAAAAGATGGTGAAAAAACTGGCCGCGGGCCAGTTTTTTCACCATCTTTTATCTCCGCGGCAGATTAAAACAGCTTGCGTTCAAAGGTGTAAAAGAGGACGCCATTCCAGTCGTAGCCAGCCGCGACAAAAGCATCGCGTACCATCATCATATCCGGTACATGAGCGCGGATGTGGGGAATGCCCATATCGGCGGCCTGTTTGCGCAGGGCATACGCGATCAAGCTGATGGCTTCGCTGGTGCCATCGATGTAGCCAATGAAAAGCGAGGAGCCTTGCCTTCCCTCGAGCGTCTCGGCGAAAGCGAAGCCGTCGAGGCGTTGCCAGCGGCGTAGCGCGTACACTTCCCCGGCGTCTATCTTCGCCTTGATCAGGTCGTCATTGATGACATAGGCCGTGAAATTATGATAGTAGAGACTCCCGCTCAGAGGCATGATGTTCGAGCTATTCAGATAGTTCGTGATATCATCGCTGTCGGCTGCTGTTGCCAGCCGCGGCAGGTCGGGGCCAACCTCGCGTTCTGAAAGCGCAGCCATTGGCTCAGCCGAGAACGAAACAAATGAACCAACCCTGCGCCAGAAGAGACGTTCGACCATGGCGATTGAGGCGCTATTGTCGGATGATGTGAGCAAGCGAGCATAGCGCGCGCCGCGCTTCATCGCCTCTTCCATGCAAGCGATGTTGAGAGCGGATCCCAATCCCCGCTGGCGATAGGCCGGGTCTACACGCAGCCCCTCCAACCAGGCATCGCTGGCCGTGAGCATCTGCATATGCGCGATGCCCACAGGCAATTCATCAACGACGGCGACAAGCAGCGCGCCGCTGGGATCGTTGAGCCATTCATCCCAGGCATATGCGACGTAGTCTCCCCACTCCCAGGTATTGGAGCAAAAAGCCAGTACGGTATCGCGATCATCCGCGCGCGCCGGACGGATCTCTACAGGTGACATGGGCCACTCCATTTCTAAGCATCATTATGTTGTATATTACGATTACGTGGCATAGCAGTAAAGTTTTCAGTGCAACCTTGCCTGGCAATGTGTAAAGGGTAGGTGACTTTCAATAGCCCAGAGCCGTTCTGAAAACACTTATTTTCCATAACGAGTGATAGTACATGCAACTGAACGACACCACCGATTATCAGCGCTGCTTCGTCTGCGGGCAACGCAATCCTTTTGGGCTGAAGCTGGTTTTTCGCCTGGAAGAGAACTCCATCGTCGCAGACTTTCAGCCGCGCGCTGAACACCAGGGCTTCCCCGGCATCATCCACGGCGGCATTGTGGCCGCGATCCTTGATGAGACGCTGGGCCGCACGTCCATCCTGGCGGCGCGCCCGGAGTGGACGATGACCGGCAGGCTGGAGATACGTTACCGGCGCTCCGTGCCGTATGGGCCGACGCTGCGCGTGCGCGCTGCGCTGGGATCGCAGCGCCTGCGCATGATCCAGGCGTCCGGCGTTATCACCCTGGCCGCTGATGAGCAGATCATTCTCGCAGAGGCGCGCGGAACATTCCTCTCGCTGCCGGAAGAGACCGTTGATACCATTCTCAAGGATTATCCTGGGCTGCGCGGCTTCTTCGAGGACGAGGGAAAATAAAAACGCGATGATGGGTTGCGGCAACCCATCATCGCGTTTTTATTCGATACCAAGGGTATTGGAACTGGTCACCTCTGGCTGCAACGGCGTCAGCGGCGGCATCGGGCTGATAATCTGTGGTATAGCCTTCGGCGAAGTCTCGTCGGGAACGATGGTCGCGCCCGTCTCCGTCATGATTTTTTGGAGT
>DATLSW010000387.1:0-4936 GCA_035533955.1 Ktedonobacteraceae bacterium
CGCTGGTACGCGGACAGGGCGCTGTCGTGTGGGATGAGCAGGGGCGCGAGTATATCGACTGCACGGCGGGCTACGGCGTGGCGAACATCGGACACGCGCGCCCAGAGATCGCGGCGGCGCTGGCGGCGCAAGCGCAGCGCCTTATCTCCTGCCCCGAACTCTTTTATAACGATACGCGCGCGCGGCTGCTTGAGCGCCTCGCGCAGCTTACGCCGCCGGGACTGACCCGCATTTTCCTCTGCAACAGCGGCACAGAAGCTGTCGAGGGCGCGTTGAAATTCGCGCGCCTCGCCACCGGGCGCAGCGGCATCATCGCCACGCTGCGCGGCTTTCATGGCCGCACGATGGGCGCGCTCTCGACAACGTGGGAACCGCACTATCGCGAGCCGTTCGCGCCCCTCTTGCCGGGCGTCAGCCACGTGCGCTTCAACGATCTGGCGGCGGCGGAAGCTGCCATCAACGAACAGACGGCGGCGCTGATCTGCGAACTGGTGCAGGGCGAGGGCGGCGTGCATGTCGCCAGCGACGAATATGTGCAGGGGCTGGCTCAACTCTGCCGCGAGCGCGGCGCGCTGCTGATTTTCGATGAAGTGCAAACTGGCTTTGGGCGCACGGGACACCTCTTCGCGTGCGAGTATTACGACGTGCAGCCGGATATCCTCTGCCTGGCGAAGTCGCTGGCCGGCGGCGTTCCCATGGGCGCGATCTGCCTGGGACCGCGCGTAATGGAAAGCGGGCGCATCACGAAAGGCACACATGGCAGCAGTTTCGGAGGCAATCCGCTGGCCTGCGCCGCCGCGCTGGCCGCGCTCGACATCGTTGAGCAAGAAGCGTTGCCGGAGCGCGCCGCCGCGCTGGGCAATTACGCGCTTGAGCGGCTGCGCGCGCTGCGTTCGTCGCTAGTGCGCGAAGTGCGTGGACGCGGCCTGCTGCTTGGCATCGAACTCACGCGGCGCGCGCAGCCCTACCTCGAGGCGCTGGCAGGGCGCGGCGTCCTCGCGCTGCAAGCCGGGCCAAACGTGATCCGCCTGCTGCCGCCACTGGTGATTACCTGGGAACAGATCGAACGGGTACTGGAGGCTGTAGAAGAGGTCGTGGAGGGAGCAGAAGGTGTGACAGAACATGCATATTCTGCTTCTGTCACACCTTCTGCTTCCTTCCAATCTACTGAGGTCGCGCTGCTTGCAAGGATGCTTACCATCCCTAGCTATTCGGGACAGGAACGCGCTCTGGCGGGCTATCTGGTTGAGCAGGCGCGGCAGATGGGACTGCATAGCTGGATCGACGAGGCTGGGAATTTTATCGCCAGCACGCGGCCATGCACAGAAGCGACAACACAGCCACCGCTGATCCTGCTTGGACACATGGATACCGTGCGCGGCTACATTCCGGTTCGCGAGGAAAACGGTCTGCTCTACGGTAGAGGCGCGGTTGATGCCAAAGGCCCGCTCGCGGCCTTCCTATGTGCCACGGCGCGCCTCGCTCAGCACGCGGATGCCTTGCGCCATCCTATCATGGTGATCGGAGCCGTCGAGGAGGAATCCGCCACCTCGCGCGGCGCGCGCGCGGTCGTGGGACGTTATCATCCCGTCGCCTGCATTATCGGCGAACCGAGCGGCAGCCAGGCTGTCACTCTGGGCTATAAAGGCCGCTTGCTCGTCAATTATCGCCTTGCGCGCCCGGTGAGCCACAGCGCGGGTCCAGGACAGAACAGCAGTGAAAGAGCCGTCGCTTTCTGGCAGCGCGCCGCGCAGCATGCCGCGCAGTGGAACGAACTGCACGCGGGTAACTCAGCATTTGCCGCGCTCCAACCGTCGCTGCGCAGCATTCAGAGCAGCCAGGACGGATTCAAAGAGCAGACGGAACTGCTGATCGGCTATCGCCTGCCGCCCGATTACGATGGTGCGGGCTTGCGCGCACAACTGTTGGAATGGGCTGGTGAAGACGAGGCGGAGATCAGCTTCGCGGGCGCGGAGACGGCTTTTCAAAGCCAGCGCACAACGCCCCTGGCGCGCGCGTTCGTCGCGGCCATCCGCGCCACGGGCCGACAACCTGCTTTCAAATACAAAACTGGCACGTCAGATATGAACGTCGTCGGGCCAGTCTGGGGACAGCAGATTGTTGCCTATGGCCCCGGCGACGCCCGTCTTGATCACACC
Source organism: Ktedonobacteraceae bacterium (assembly GCA_035533955.1). GTDB lineage: Bacteria > Chloroflexota > Ktedonobacteria > Ktedonobacterales > Ktedonobacteraceae > CADDZH01. The sequence goes on from DATLSW010000387.1 coordinate 2,160, forward strand.
CCCCAGGAATATATATCCATTGCCGAGTATAGCCACGCCATTAACGTCCTTGAACTGGTACTGAGGGAATACACATTACAGGGAGAAATGACATCATGAGATCGCTTGCTATTCTTGACTCGACCCTACGCGAGGGCGAGCAGTTTGCTGGAGCTTTTTTCAGCCACGAACAACGGCTGACGATAGCCCGCATGTTGGACGCAGTCGGCGTGGCGCTGATCGAGATTCCCTCGCCCATCGTCTCGACGGAAACAAGGGAGCTGGCACTGGATTTGTGCGCGTTGGGACTACGCGCGCAGGTGGTGGCGCATGTGCGCTGTGTCGAGGCTGATGTGCAGGCCGCCCTGGATACGCCCATCCGCGGCCTCAACCTCTTCTACGGCACGTCCACAGAGTTACGCTCGTATAGCCACGGTCGCCGCGTCGAGCAGATACGCGCGGAGGCCGTTCCTCTGATACGCCGCGTCCGAGCAGCCGGGCGCTATGTGCGCTTCTCCGCCGAAGATGCGTTTCGCAGCGACCTGGTCGATTTGCTGACAGTCTTTGATGCCGTTGTCGAGGCGGGCGCGCAGCGCATTGGCCTGCCGGATACGGTCGGCATTGCCTCACCGCGCCGGGTGGAAGAATTGGTACGTTTGTGCGCGGCTCGTTATCCACAGGTGGGCATCGAATTTCATGGACACAACGACACTGGCTGCGCCATCGCCAACACCAGCGCGGCCTTTGAGGCAGGCGCTGATTGCCTCGATAGCAGCGTGCTGGGCATCGGCGAGCGCAACGGCATCGCCTCGCTGAGCGGCCTCGTCGCGCAACTCTATACACACTACCCGGAATTATTGGCATCCTACGATCTTACCCGGCTCGTGCCACTTGATCAGTACGTGGCCGAGTGCCTGCATCTGGCGATTCCGTTCAATACACCAATTACCGCGCTGAGCGCATTTACGCACCGGGCAGGCATTCATACCAAGGCTGTCCTCTGTAATCCTCACGCTTATGAAATTCTTGATCCCGCGGACTTTGGGCTGACCCGTCAGATCGACGCCGGCTCGCGCTTCACCGGGCGACATGCCATCGCACATCGCGCCGCGGCGCTTGGGCTACAGATCAACACCGCGGAGATCGCCGATCTGACGAGAACCCTCAAAGAACGAGCCGAACAAGGGCCGCTGAACCAGGAAGAAGTTGATGCCTTTATTCATGCCTGGTATCAAGCAAAGGACAGTTGTATTGATCTTGCTGTTTGCGGCAAACATCCATGATATCGTGTAGCTGGGCAATTTATTGCGCCAGTACTGAGGTTTCATCGCAGCCGACTGGCGCAATGCATTGCCCAGCTACACGATTGATACGACAGATCAACGGCGTTTATCAGAAGCCGCGCCCGTTTCAGGCTGATTCTACGCTAACAGCCCAAAGATCTGTAGGTGGCTTGCTGTTCCGACAAAAACTTCGCCGTTCGTTTCCAGCGGCGCTTCAAACACGTTGTAGCCATACAACTGACTACTGAAAAGTTCGTGACTGATGTTGCCCGCCGAGTAGGCGCGCAGGACGTGCGAGGGATCGATCACCCACAAGATGCCTGTGTTGGCTAGCGTGCCGTTACTGGAAACAACGGGATTGGCTCCTGAAAAGCCAAACGATTCGGGTGTCTGGCTCGTTGGCGAACTGGAAAGTAGCCCGTTGGTAATCTGGTAGGCTTTAACGTGATCGTTTGCTCCACCCATGAACACATACTGACCGGTCGAGCTGTTCCAATAAACCGGCGTGCCATATTCGCCGCCCTTGATAGTCTGGGGCGGAAATTCTTGCAGCACTTTATCGATATTCGTCTGATTCTGGTTGTTGCAGGGATTCTGGATGGAGACGAACTTACCCATCTTACTGCGACTCACCACGTAGATGCGGCCCTCTTTGCCGACAGCCACGATCTCATTGCTGGAAGGCAATAGCAGTGGCGCGCCTGATCCCAGGTCAACATCGCCCTGCTGCAGGCAGGACTCATTGAACGGCGTGAAATAGTCTTTGAGTTTCAACGCCGAACTCAACTTCACCAGAGTATCACCCGCGTCTTTGCCGCCAGAATTATTCAGATCGAATGTGCCGTTGCCCGTCATGAAGAAGATGTTTCCTGACGGGGTAGCGGCCAGGCCGCCGCCGCTTTGCCAGATGCCGCCTTCCGACCCGTTGCGGGTATCGTTATAGACCGCGACCTGCTGTAATGAACTGGCATTGTAGGACATAATCCAGCCATGGTAGGGGTTATAATCGCAATGAGAACCAAAAGTGATATAGACATTGCCATTCAAAAGCAGCAGGCCAGGCCGCTGTAAATGCTTGAATGGATTGAACTTGATCACTCCGTTCACACTGCCGTCCCCTGTCCCCTTTACCGACGCATTAATCACCACCGGGCTGCCCGCTTGCTCCTGGCCCGTGGTAATGTTCAGGGCATGAAGTCGCTGAAAGTACGAGCCATTCTCTTTCGTTGACGCCACCACGTAGAGCGTGTTTGAACTGAGATCGATCACCGGCGTACCAGTAATGCCGATTACCGGCTGAATGTTCGAACAATTGAGATCGCTGCTCGGTATCGGCGTTATACCTTTGGAGGGGTTGATAAAGCTGGCATGCCAGAGCGGCGCAATGGCGTTGCGAGCATCGGCGTCGAAGGCATACACGCTATCATTCTCGGTTTCTACAAAGACCACGTTATGCATTGAGCCGCCAATGCTGAGATTCGGCACATACAACGGTTGGGCATAGACCTGACCGTC
>DATLSW010000388.1:0-10077 GCA_035533955.1 Ktedonobacteraceae bacterium
CGCTTTTCAGCATAGAATAGCAATAACAACAATATAGCTGGCCCGCGTTGAGCGAAACTAGTATGAGAGAAGCGACCGACAGCGATCCGATGATTGGTGAAAGATCGGAATGGGTGCGCAACTCAGAACCGCGTCGTGAGCGGCTGGCCGAAGAAAGCCCTGTCATAGGGCAAGTAGGCCGGGCGGATGGTTCCCGCGCAATTTTATAACTATTACGAGTGGTCACAAATCCCGCGCTGCCGGAGGTAGATTGCAGCGCGTCAGGGATTCAGGCAACTGGGGTGGCACCACGGGAGAACATAAAAAGACGCTCTCGTCCCCTTACTGTAGAGTAAGTGGGTACGAGAGCTTTTTTGTTGCCTGTACGGAGATGTAGATCTGATGTGGCGGCGCAATTTACTGCGCCAGAATCTACTCCTCTGGTAGTGGCTGACTGGAGCAATGCATTGTCCCGCCACATCGGGATGGCCGATTTTGCAAGCGAAGCGAGGAAGCGATGATTACGACGGCTATAGTGAACGTCACCAGCTATACGGGGCTGGAACTGCTGCGGCTGCTGGCGCAGCACCCGCAGTTCGTCGTGACCTCGGTTACGGCCCGCAGCGCCGTTGGCAAGCGTTTAGATGAGGTGTTCCCACAGTTGCGGAGTATAGCAGGCATGGCGGGAAACACGGCGGCTGGCGTCGATCCAGCGCTGCTGATTACTGGTGAGCCGGAGCAGACGGAACTGGCGTTTGTCTGCCTGCCTCACGCGGCTGCCGCGCCAATGGTGGCGTCGCTGCTGGAACGCGGAACGAAGGTGGTAGACCTCTCAGCCGATTTTCGTTTGTATGATGTCGCGATCTATGAAGAGTGGTACAAGCATACGCATCCCGTTCCGGCGCTGCTGGAGACGGCGGTGTATGGGCTGCCCGAGCGTTACCGCGCGCGAGTCAGAGAGGCGCTGCTGGTGGCTAATCCGGGCTGTTATGCCACGGCGGCGATCCTGGCGCTGCTGCCGGCGTTCAGCGCGGGCATCATCGATCCCGGAGTGATCATCGACGCCAAGTCGGGCGCGAGCGGCGCGGGCCGTGGCCTGACACTGGGAACGCACTACGCCGAAGTCAACGAAGACGTAAGCGCGTATAGCATGGGCGGCCATCGCCACTTGCCGGAAATTGTGCAGGAACTGGTAGAGGGCGCGGCCGCGGGAGGTCACGCGCTTGATCAGCCGCCGCGTGTCACGTTCGTGCCGCATCTCATGCCCATGACGCGCGGCATCCTGGCAACGTGCTATGCCGATGTGCGCGGTGATACGGCGTCTGAGGATGTGTTCTCGCTCTACGCGGCGTATTACGCCGATGAGCCGTTTGTACATGTGGTGGATCAGCCGCCGCATACAAAATGGAGCTATGGCACGAATCATTGTTTCATCTATCCGACGGTAGATACGCGCACAGGGCGTCTTGTGGTTGTTGCTTGCCTTGATAACCTCGTCAAAGGAGCCGCAGGTCAGGCAATTCAGAATGCCAATGTGCTGAGTGGCGTAGCGGAAACGGCAGGATTATCTGCCGTGGCCGTCTATCCATAAGCGCGCGGGTACGATTTTGTTGGCTCTTACATTTGAGGAGTAAAAGTATCAATGGCTTTAGCATTTTCTTTGACTACTGATGGAGATATTATCAGCGATCATCATCTTATCGCAGAAGTGTTGCGCGAGGCGCTGCCCTATATCGATTTTTTACGGGGTAAGACGCTCGTCATAAAATTAGGTGGCAGCACGCTGGAACACCAGCGCGGAGTCTTGCAGGATATCATCTGGCTGCGAGCGTTAGGAGCGAATCCAGTGTTGGTGCATGGCGGTGGCCCATATATCAACGAATGGCTGGAGCGTCTGAACTTGCCGACACAATTCATCGACGGCTTGCGCGTCACCGATGCGCAGACACTAGAGGTGGTGCGTATGGTCTTGCTCGGCCAGGTGAACCAGGGGCTGGTGTTGCTGGCGACGCACCTGGGCGGGCGCGCCATCGGCCTGAGTGGCACGGATGGCAACATGATCCAGGCGCGCATGGCCGATCAACGCCTGGGCTATGTTGGTGAGGTTGAGACCGTCGATCCGACGCCGGTGCGCGCGTTGATCGAGCAGGAATACATACCAATTGTCGCTCCGCTGGGTCTGGGCAAGAATGGCTCTTGTCTGAACATCAACGCTGACCTCGTAGCGGCTCACCTGGCGGGCGCGCTCAACGCGGAAAAGCTCATTTTTCTGAGCAATGTGATGGGCATTTGCCGCACTGATGGCTCGCTCATTTCAGAATTGGACGAGCAAGGGGCGCGCAAGCTGATCGACGACGGCGTGATCACCGATGGTATGATCCCCAAAGTTTCCGCTTGCCTTGACGCGCTGCGAGCTGTGCCGCGCGTGCATATCGTGGATGGCCGCGAGCCACATGTCTTGCTGCGCGAATTGTTCACCGATCAGGGCGTGGGTACGATGATTATTCGCGACAAGGACAAAAAATAGAGAGCAGAGAGGGCGTTATGAAAAAGCGTGTTGAACGGTTGCGCGGCATGTATGATCTGTTGCCGGAGACATATCAGCGGCAGCGCTGGATCACTGATCGCTTGCAAAAATTTTTGATGCAGGCGGGATATGCTGCCGTCGATACGCCAATTCTGGAACAAGGTGATCTCTTTCTGACCAGCTTTGGGCAGGAGTTGTGGCAAAATCTCTATGCTTTTCGCCTGCATCAGCGCGATCTCTGCCTGCGGCCAGAATATACGGCCTCTATCTGCCGCCTTTACCTGGATTATTTCCAGCAGCAAGCGCTGCCTGTGCGTTTCCAATATGCAGGCCCGATCTTCCGCTACGAAGCGCCGGGGCATAATCGTTACCGCCAGCACACGCAGTTGGGGGTAGAGCTGCTGGGCGGTCAGGCCGCGGCTGCCGACGCCGATATCCTGTACCTGGCGTGCGATATCTTGCGCGAGCTGCATATCCCCGATTATCGCCTTGAGCTTGGACATATCGGCGTAGTGAGCGGCTTTATCCAGCGGCTGAACCTTGATGATCACGCGGCACGCCTGCTTTTGAGCTTGATGGAACAGATCAGCCGATCGGATGAAGGAGAACAGGCGGCGCAGGCGCGGCTCGAGGCGTTGTATCCTCCCAATGCCCAGGAACCTGCCGGAACTGAGGCGCAAGAAACTCACTCGCGCAATATTCTGACGCTGCTCAACGGTATCAGTATCTCTTTTGGCGATGAAGCGGCACGCACTGAGATTGTCGAGCGGTTTTTGTGGAAGGCCGGGCGCGTGGAGCAACGCCGCCAGATCCTTTACGCCCTGGAATTTCTGCGCACGCTGCATTCGCTCTCTGGCCCGCCGCCTGCTGTTTTCGCGCAGATACGCGATCTGCTTGATCGCTATCAGCTTGACGCGGCGCCATTGCTTGAGTTGGAGCAACTGGTCGAGACGGTCAAAGAGTGCGGCGTGCAGGATGAGCAGATTGTGCTGAACCTGGCTCTGGGGCGCGGCGTCAGTTACTACACCGGTCTGGTGTTTGAGATTCACGCGCGGGACGAGAATGGGTTCGATGCCCAGTTGTGCGGCGGCGGTCGCTATGATCGCCTTGTGCGCGCGGTGGGCGGCGCGCGCGATGTAAATGCCTGCGGCTTCGCTTTTGGCCTGGAACGCCTGCTGTCGCTGCTTCCAGAGCGCGAATTGCCCCTGTTCATACCCACGCAAGCCCTGGTAATTCCTGTCAGCCAGCAGGATATCCCATACGCGCAGCAGGTGGCGCGTAAAGCGCGAACTATGCATGTGAGCGCGGAGGTCGATGTGACCGGGCGCGGCGTCAGCGCGGGCTTGCGTATGGCGGCGAAGCGGCAGATGGCATTGGCCCTGATTGTGGGTGAGAACGAGCGGCGCGCCAGAGCGATAACGGTACATGATCTGAAAACCGGTAGAGAAGACGTGATTTCATTTGACAATCCTGACCAGTCGATAGAGATGAAAGAGCAGTATCTATGACGGCACAGCAAGAAATCCGCCTGGCGCTTCCCGGTAAAGGCGCGCTGGAGGCGGCGACGCTGAATTTTCTGGCCGAGTGCGGCATGAAAGTCAATCGCAATAACCCACGCCAGTACCTCGCGCGCATTAAAAGTATGCCGGAGGTAGAGGTGGTGTTCCAGCGCGCGGCAGATATTCCTCTGCTGGTGCAGGACGGCGACGCTGCACTTGGCATCACAGGCTATGATATTCTGGCCGAATTTCGCGGCTATGGCGACGAGGACGACGAGGAAAAAGACGATGGCAATGAGTTATGCATCCTTGAACGCGATCTCGGCTATGGGAATTGTCGCCTGGTGGTGGCGGTGCCGGAGACCTGGATCGATGTCAGTTCTTGCGCCGATCTCTGGCACCTCGCGGGTTACTATATGACGCAAAAAGGACGGGCGCTGCGCATCGCCACCAAGTATCCGACGCTGACGGGCCGGTTTTTGCGCAGGCAGGGCATCACGCATTATAAGTTGATCTCACCGCACGGGGCGCTCGAAGCCGCGCCGCTGACCGATACCGCTGATCTGATCGTCGATCTGACGGAGACCGGGACGACACTGCGCGAGAACCATCTCAAGTTGTTCGACGATGGCGTGGTGCTGCGTTCGCAGGCATGTCTCATTGCTAACGCGCAACTACTTGAACAGCATGAATCGGCGCTGCGCACAGCCTCGGTCATGCTGGAACTGATTGAGGCGCGCGTGCAGGCTCGCAATCGCTCGCTGTTGACGGCATATGTGCAGAGCGAGAGCGTCGAGTATATCCAGCGCGTATGTGAGAGCCTGCGCTCCTCTATCTCCGGTATAGAGTTTCGCCGTTCCGGCGCGGACGAGCAAAACATTGGGCAAGAGGACGCGGCGCAGGCAAGGAATTGGTTTACTATCACCGGCGTAGTGAACGTTGGCAGGCCCGCTGCCGATTTGCTGGAGACCGTCGCGATTCTGCGCGGCGCAGGAGCAGCACATATCAATGTTGTACCCCTCACCTATCGTTTCCAACACGAGTCAGTCAGCGTGCGGGAATTACGCGAGCGATTGAAGAGGCGACAGTGAGCAATCTAATTATTTTCGACCTGGACGGCGTGATTACCAGCGAAGAAGCCTATTGGGACGCGGCAGGTCTGACCCTGCACGAGATTTCCTATAGCCATAGACTATGGCATCTTGATGAACGCAAATTGGACAGTAACAGGCTGTATCATCCTGTCGAAATGGCTGATGAGAGCCGCCGTCTGAGCCGCGCCACGCTGCCGATCAGCGAGATACAGGCGTATAAGGCGCGCGCCATCAACTCAAATTGGGATACTTGCTACGTGGCAGTGTGCCTGCGCTTGATCAGCTTGCTGGCACAGTTGGGCGATCTGGCCCCACTTTTGCCCCTGCGACCCTGGGATGCCGCATGGCTGGGGGCGTTCAGAGAACAAATCGCCTCTCACAAAGGACGCGATGTGGCACCGCAACTGAAAGTGCCGATAGGGATATTGGACTTGCCGGTATTTCAAGGCTATACCGGCCTCGATCTGATCAATCGCTTTGATGCATACGCCAGCGAAACGTTGGAATGCCCGCTTGACACTGTTTTTTCGCGCCACAGCCCTTTCTGGGCATTTTGCCGGGATATCTTTCAGGAATGGTATCTTGGTGATGAATTGTACGCTCAAACGTATGGACATGCCCCGGCGCAACCGGGCAAACCGGGCTGTATCCACTTTGAGCAGCCGCTTTTGCCCGTGGAACGGATACGTGAGACGCTGCATATATTGCGTGATGCTGGCTATACGCTCGGCTTTGCCACGGGGCGCGTGCGCCAGGAAGCATTTTATCCGCTCGAAAGATACGGATTGCTGCCGTATTTTGATGAATCACATATCTGTATCTATGATGATGTCGAGCGAGCCGAAGCCGAGCTTCGCAAGCGCGGCGATCAAACGCTGCTTGGCAAACCGCACCCGTTCCAGTTTATCAACGCGGCGCTGGGATCTGCTTCATTTTCCGTAGGGGCGGGGGAGGATGTGGATGGGTGGGTGGGACGCTTGCGTCGCTCGCTCTCCCCGTTTCTCATCGTTGGTGACTCCACCAGCGACATTCTCGGCGGGCGCGCTGCTGGAGCCATCACGGTGTCTGTATTGACCGGAGCGCACAGCAGCGAAGCACGAAAACTGCTGGCTGACAGCCTGCCGGATTTTAGCGTCGAGGACATGACAAAGTTACCTGAATTGGTCAGGTTTATCGATAGTCTGGAGACCATCCAGCGTTTGCAGTTTTCGCAGCGCGAGAAGGCCGAAAAATTGTTGCGGCGCTGGTTTGCGCGCCATATGCAGCTTGCGGTAGAAAGCGTGACGCTGGCCCCAAAGGCCGTCTCGCTGAACTCGTTCAACGGCTTTTATCGCCTCAAGGGCGAGGAATATTTCTTCAAAACGCATGTTGAAGAGCAGGGAAGCATACCCGAATACTATCATGCCGAATTGTTGCAACAGGCCGGTTACAACATCGTCATGCCGCTGCAAACTATGCATGAAGAGGGACGGCAAATGGTCATTTACCCGGTAGTACGCTGGCCGGTGATGTTCGATCTCATGCGCGATATTGAGATAGGAAACGCGCCTGATGGCACACTGGAGAATGTTGTTTCTGCCGAAGAGCGAGCATGTGAACGCTTGCTCTCGATATACGAGGTGACATTGGCATATAGCGCGGCGGAAAAACATGCCCAGGCTCCCATTCACCAGCTCTTCTGGCATCGCTTGACTGGTGAACGTTTTAAGAGCTTCTATGCAGGTAAGCAAGTTTTGTTACCGGGGCAAACAGCAAGAGACGCGCGAGATGGTATCGCATTTTCGGATTTACTGGACTACCGTTGGAATATCAACGGGAGAACTATCAAAGGCGACGAAGCGCAAGTCACATTGGGAGCATTGATTGAGAAGGCAGCGACGGCGCTGCGACCGGAGCGCGCGGCCATGACGGTGATTGGGCATGGCGACGCCCATTTCGGCAATGTCTTCCTGGAGGATGGCGCGCACTACCTGTACTTTGATCCGGCCTTCGCGGGCCGCCACATGCCTTTGCTGGATATCGTCAAGCCGCTCTTTCACAACGTTTTTGCTACCTGGATGTATTTCCCGCACGAGGTTGCCCAAGATCTGCACTTGACGGTAGCATTGCGTGATTCTATGATCTACATGGAGCATGATTATATGCTCTCTCCAGCGCGGCAAGCGATTTTGCGTATAAAATTGATGCGCCTGCTCGCGCCTTTGCTTGATATACTGCTTTCTCGACAAGTATTGCCGGAAGATTGGCGCGCTATCGTGCGCGGCGCGCTCTTGTGTTGCCCGTTGTTGACGATCAATTTGCTCGATTACAGCCGTCTGCCGGTAGAGATAAGCTGGCTGGGCCTATCTCAAGTGATGGAGGTGGGTACGTTTGAAATATTCTGAATATTTCTTGATGGAGAGCATCAAGGGATAAACTATCAAGTGCGTCTCCATTGCTATGGGATGCGACTACCATCTGGCAGGAGGTCATAACAGATGATTGCACGTTTGTGGAGAGGCTGGACGCCAAAAGAGAACGCGGATACTTACGAGAGGCTGCTCCGAGAACAGGTTCTTCCTGGCTTGAAGCAGATCGATGGCTATCGAGGCGGATATATCCTGCGACAAGAAAGCAACGAGGAGGTCGAATTTGTCGTGATGAACTTGTTTGACTCGCTGGAGGCGGTAAGAGCCTTTGCAGGACCTGAGTACACCGTTCCTGTCTTTGAGCCAGAGGCCAGGCAACTGCTCTCCAAAGTCGAGCATGTCGCACGCCATTATGAGGTTAAAACTGCTCCGGAGTAAAACGAGAAGATGATTGCGATCATTGATTATGGCGCGGGTAACATCCGCAGTATCGCGAAGGCGTTAGAATACGCTGGCGCGCGCGTGCAGGTGACGGACGATCCTGCCGTTGTGATGGAGGCCGCGGCGGTGACGCTGCCCGGCGTCGGCTCCGGCGGCGCGGCGATGGCGCGCATGACAGAACGCGGCCTGGATGAGGCCATTCGTGAAGCGACGGCTCAGGGTAAGCCCTTCCTGGGCATCTGTCTGGGTATGCAGTTACTGGCCGATCATCATGCCGAGGGCGAGGTCGATGGCTTGCGCCTGTTTCGCGGCGAGGTGCGGCGCATCCCGCATGGTCCGAAAATCCCGCATATGGGCTGGAACCAGCTCAGACCGCTGCACGAGGAATTACCTATGTTTGACGGCATTCCCCAGGATGCCTATTTCTACTTTGCCCATTCTTATTATGTCGAGCCGCAGGATCAACGCGGCGTAGCGGCAGTGACCGATTATGGCTCTCCTTTTTGCAGCGTGATCGTGACGGATCGCGTGTGGGGGACGCAGTTTCACCCGGAGAAGAGCGGTGCGGTCGGGCTGCGTCTGCTGCAAAATTTTGTCAAGTGGGTGAAAGCATGATCATTTTCCCGGCCATCGATATCAAGGATGGACAATGCGTGCGCCTTTACCAGGGCGACTATGCCAGGGTCACGACATATGATGCTGACCCTGTCCAGGTCGCTTTGCGCTGGCAGCAGGCAGGAGCAAAGTGGCTGCATGTAGTAGACCTGGACGGCGCGGCGCGAGGCGAGCCGGTCAATCTCGCATTGATTGGTGCTATACGCGCGGCAACGTCGTTGCATGTCGAGGTCGGTGGTGGCCTGCGCTCGCTGGAGCATATCGAGCAAGTACTCGCTCTAGGTGTAGAGAGGGTGATACTCGGTACGATAGCCCTGACCGATCGCGCTCTGCTCGAAAATGCCGTGCAACGTTGGGGAGAGCGAATCGTTGTTGGGCTGGATGCGCGCGATGGCCTTGTAGCGATCTCCGGCTGGCGCGAGACTTCGGCTGTGCAGGCAACCGTGCTTGCCGGGGAATTATGTGAGGCAGGCGTGCGCCGCTTCATCTATACTGATATCGCGCGCGACGGGGCGCTGAGCGGGCCAAACCTGCCAGCGTTACAAGAAATGCAGAGGGCAATTTCGTCAGCGACAGAGAAGGCTTCTTATAGCCATAAGACTACATTTCAACCAGAAAGCTGCTTGCTAATTGCCTCCGGCGGCGTCCATTCACTTGATGATGTGCGAGACATCGCGAAGCTGGGCATTGAAGGCGCAATTATTGGCAAGGTGCTGTATACGGGCGCTATCGATCTGGCGGAAGCGATACGAGAATATGAGAGGTGAAGCTATGCTCACAAAGCGCATCATTCCTTGCCTTGATGTGATGGCGGGCCGAGTCGTAAAGGGCGTCAATTTTGTAGATCTGCGCGACGCTGGCGACCCGGTGGAGTTGGCGGCGTTCTATAATGATGAAGGCGCGGATGAATTGGTCTTTCTCGACATCACCGCCTCGTATGAAAAGCGGGCCACGATGCTTGATGTGGTGAGTCGCACGGCGGAGCGGGTATTTATTCCCGTCACTGTCGGCGGAGGCATCCGCAGCGTCGAGGACATTCGCGCCACGTTGGGAGCAGGAGCCGACAAAACGTCGCTCAATACCGCGGCGGTACAACAACCCGATCTATTGCGCCAGGGGGCAGAGCAGTTTGGCGCGCAATGCATTGTGCTGGCGATTGACGCGCGGAGTAATTCTGCCATGCCGAATGGATACGAGGTATATATACACGGCGGACGCACAGCGACGGGTATGGATGTGGTAGAATGGGCGCAACGTGGCGTAGAACTTGGCGCGGGCGAGATACTGCTGACCAGCATGGATCGCGATGGTACTCAGCAGGGGTATGACAACAAACTTAACGCGCTGGTGTCATCTGCCGTCTCTGTGCCGCTCATTGCCTCCGGAGGTGTCGGCGCGCTGGAACATTTCTATGATGGTATCAGCGAGGGCAACGCGGATGCTCTGCTGGCGGCGTCGATTTTCCATTTCGGGCGATTTCGTATCCGGGAAGTAAAACACTACTTGCAAGCAAGAGGGGTGACGGTACGACCATGCTGAAGTTTGATCGCCAGGGCTTGTTGCCAGTTGTCATC
>DATLSW010000389.1:0-6789 GCA_035533955.1 Ktedonobacteraceae bacterium
TTTTACCGCCGCGCGCAGGCAGTTGCCGCAGCGAATGGTCGGCCCATCCTCGCCGGTGTAGACGCGGCCCTGCTCGTCCAGCGGCGCGCGGCAGAGGTCGCAGCGCGGGCGCGTGTTGACGCAAGTTTCGCAATAGGGCAGGGGCGAGTCGCCAATCTTGTAATATTTGCCGATGATCGGGATATGGCAGATCTGGCAGATAAGCGCCCGTTTCAGGCAGGCCGGGCAAATCTGGAGACCGCGCACTGACGAAAGCTGCCGCGATGGTATGTGGCATTGGCTACAGCGCGGCACGCTCGCCTCACAGCGTTGGCAAATGACCAGCCCGTTGTCGTAGATCAGGTACGATCCTTGCAGAGGCGAGCCACAGAAATGACAGAACGACGGGTGTTTGTTGTCTCTGCTGCTGAAGAACATGTCGGGTTTGTCCGGTATCATACGTTGCCATCAGGCCGTTCCACGCAGGCGTTCGGCCTCGGCCTCGGCCTCGCGCGCGTCTTTTCTGCGGCGCAGGTATTTGAGGGCTTCGGCTTTGCGCAGGTAGTTGTCGGGATCGTTAGGCGCGAGCTGGATGGCCTGCTCAGATGCGTCGAGCGCCTCCGCGTAGCGTTTGAGCTGCCGCAGAACCAGCGATTTGTTGTGCCAGGCAGAAGCCATCGACGGGTTGAGCTGCAAGGCGCGCTCGTAGGCATCCAGCGCCTGGGTGTAATTGCCCAGGTGATAGTGGACGTTACCTTTGCCATTCCACGCCTGAGCAAATTTGGGATTGATATTCAGCGCGTTGTCATAGGACGCCAGCGCCTCGGAATAGCGATCAAGCTGCACCAGCGCGCCCGCTTTGCCGTTCCAGGCGGCGGCAAAGCGCGTATCGATGCGCAGCGCCTGGTCAAACGAGTTGAGGGCGGCCAGGTGTTCATTCATGTCGTTGAGAACGTTGCCGCGCCGGTTCCAGGCTTTGGCATAACGCGAATCGATACGAATGGCCTTGTCGAGCATCTCCAACGCGCGTTTCAGATTTTGGCGCGTGTAGAAAATGTTGCCCATGCCATAATAGGCAGGAGCGTAGTTTTTGTCCAGCTTCACCGCCTCCTCAAACGCCTGGAGCGCCAGCTTGGGCCGGTTCATATCATAGAGAACAGAGCCTTTGCCGCTCCAGGCCGAGACAAGCCTGGGGTTGGTCTTACAGGCTTGCTCATAGGCGTCGAGCGCCTCTTGCAGTCGCCCCATCTCCTGTAGCACGCTGGCCTTGCCGCTCCACGAGGTAGCAATGGTCGCGTCATAAGAGAGAGCCTGCTCGAAAGCGTCGAGGGCTTCGCGGAAACGTTTCTGCTGGCGCAGCACCAACCCCTTGTTATTCCAGGCTTGCGCCATCTGCGGATCGATCTTCAAAGCTTTGTCGAAGGCATCCAGGGCGTCTTTTGAGCGGCCCAGAGCGTTGAGAACCGCGCCTTTGCCGTTCCAGGACGAGGCGTTGTTGGGGTCCAGGCGCAGCGCGCGTTCAAAGGCGGCCAGCGCCTCCTGGCTGCGGCGCAGGTTGCTCAGAGCCGTCCCTTTGCCATTCCAGGAAACGATCAGCGCGGGATCGAGTTGCAGGGCGTGGTCAAACGACGTCAAAGCCTCGGTGTGGCGCGAGAGCAGCCCCTGCGTAAGGCCGCGTCCCTGCCAGCCGAGAGGATTGGTGTTGTTGATTTGCAGCGCCTGCGTATACGCTCTTTCAGCCTCGACCAGCCTTTTCTGGGAATAGAGCTTGTTCGCGTCTTCGAGCAGGAGGTCTGCCCCGCTGGGCGCGCGCGCGTAGGAGGCCGTCGTGGAGGGCGCGAGCGCGGGCATGGGGATAGCGCCGCTCCAGGTCGTGCTGAAAGCCGCCGAGAAGTCGCCGCCATTTTGGATAGCCCTTAGAGCCTGTGCCACCTCCTCCGCCGAGGCGGGACGGCGCACCGAGTCCATCTCCAACATGCGCTGCAACAACGTCTCCAGCGCCGCGGGAACGGCGCGGTTGACTTGCGAAGCAGGTTTGAAAAAGAAGGGCTGCTCGCTTGGATCATGCCCGGTCAACAGGCAGTGCATGAGCGCGCCCAGACTGTAGATATCGGAGCGCGGCGTACTCTGCGCCTTACCGTATTGTTCGGGCGCGGCGAAACCGGGCGAGCCGAGGGCCGTCGTGTCGCGCGATTGGCCCGGCTTGAAGATGCGCGCGATGCCGAAGTCGATCAGGTAAAGTTGCCTGTTCTGCTTGCTCAGCATCACATTGGACGGCTTGAGGTCGCGGAAGATGATGGGCGGCTGCTGGTTGTGCAGGTAGCTCAGCACGTTGCAGAGCTGTTCGCCCCAGTCGATCACCTGGTCAACGGGCAAAGGGCCGCCTCCGGCATGTGCGAGGTAGTCTTCCAGCGTCTCGCCGTCGATAAACTCCATCACCAGGTACGTGCGGTCATTTTCGGTAAAGTGATCGTAAATCCCCGGCAAGTTGGGATGATGCAATTGCGCCAGCAGTTTTGCTTCGCGGTCGAAGGCTTCTTCCGCCTCAACCAGACTCGCGGAAGAGAGCGCAGCCTTGCTCATCTCTTTGATCGCCACGAGGCGATTCGCCAGCCGCGTATCGGTGGCCTTGTAGACCGCGCCCATGCCGCCCTGCCCAACGCGGCTCATCAACTGATAACGCTCGCCGAGCAGCGTCTGCTCTGGGAGCGTCCCGGTCGTATTGGTCATTGTGGTCGGCAGAGGCGTCGCGCAAAACTGGCAGAATTTCGCCGTAGACGGGTTGGCGGCCCCGCACTCTTCACAATACACTTCCTGCGTCATCATACAAACATCTATCCCACTCAAAAAATCGTTATTATCCATATCATACCATATCAGAATTCAGGAAAATAGTGCCAGAGATTGATCCATTCCGCGATATCTAACGTTTCGGCGCGGCGGCTGGCATCAATAGCGGCCGCCGCTAACCACGTTCGCACTGTCTCCGGCGGCAGATGCAGCCCCTGCGCCAGTGCATTGTGCAGCTGTTTGCGCCGGGCCGAGAAACCAGCCTGCACCACGCGAAAGAATTGATCGCGCTCTGGGAGTGTGAGCGGCGTCTCCGCGCTCACGTCCACGCGCAAGATGGCCGAGTCCACCTTAGGCGCGGGATAAAACGCCGCGGCAGGGACGCGCGCCACAATGCGCGGCTTGCCGTAGAACTGCACACTGACGGCCAGCAGACTGAGATCGCCAGGCGCGGCAGCGATGCGCTCCGCCACTTCCTGCTGCACCATGACCACGATCATGCGCGGCGCGTTCGCGCTTTCCAGGAAATGGCGAAACGTCGGGGCAGTGATGTAATATGGCAAGTTCGCTACCAGTTTATAGGGTGTATCGCCAAACACATCGATGGGGTCGAGATAGAGCAGATTTCTAGCGATGATCTCGACATTGGCGACGTCCCGCGTGGTTTCGGCCAGCAGCGAGAGCATATTGCGTTCGAGTTCGACGGCCACCACGCGCCGCGCCTGCCGCGCCAGTTCGCGCGTCAGCACGCCCGTACCCGCGCCCACTTCCAGAATGCTATCGGCGGCGTCGATCTCTGCTGCCGCGACGATCTGGCTCAGCACGGAGCGATCGATTAAAAAATTCTGCCCAAATGCTTTGTTCGGGTGCATTCCGTGGGCAGAAAGCAACTGGCGCAACTCGCGCACGCTGGTTAAATCTCTGTCATGTTCCAACATCGGCTACCACCACCACGGACCGCGCCGGCGCGGGCGATACCCCATCCAGAAAGGACTCATAAAAGGAGTCGCGCGCCAGCGCCTGCCGGTGCGCCCCGTCATCACCCGTATGAACATGAATAGCAGCCCAAAGCCAGCAGCCAGGATAAACAGAAACGCAACGGCGAAGATGATCCCAATCACCACAAAGGCCGTGGCTAGCAGGTGCATTAGCGGACCGATGAGCAAGATCGCCAGGATAATCAGCACAAGGACGCGCGGGAAGCCGCGCTGGCGTGGCTGCGGCCTTGCCCAGGGCGGAACCCCTTGCTGCTGGCTGTTCACACTAGCGGCGCGATACTGATTTTCGTAGGCGTCGCCGTCCGCGCCATATCTGAATCGCTGCTGTTGCCATTGCCCGCTCGCGCCACTCCCATTTCCACCTGCCGCGCCGCCCGTCCGTGGGGATGTGAAAGGCGCGTTGTCCCGCGCCGCGTAGCCGCCCTGATAGTCGGATAGAGGCTGACTCCCTGGCATCGGCTCATCGTAGTTGACCGGCGGCTCCTCTTTCGGGCCGACTTTGCCGTCTTTGCGGGCCGCTTTATAATAAAATTGTGGCTGTTGCTCGCTCTCGTCGTTCGCCGCGGACTGCCATGCTCGCGGTTCCGGTATCTGTTCTTGTTCGCTCATGTTAATTAATATATTCCTTACGGGGCGTGATTATTCCCTCTCTCTCAGAGAGGCTGCTAGCCCCTTCGCGCTCATTTTCCGCATAGAACCTTCATCTCTTATTACGTTAAACGGATACAGGAGGTTGTAAATCCAATGATTCAACGTGCTATAATACCCAAAGCGAAACGATGAAGAGCAACGATGCGTTATAATACAATAGTATTGTAGTTTTCAACCCCTGGGAGTTTTTTATTTTTATGGATAACGAATTTGATCAAGAAGAACCATTAACCGAAAAGTCACTGATAGTCCGCAAGAACGCAATAAATGAAAGAGACGAAAATCGCCACAACGGTCGCGCGCCGATTGCCACCATGCCCAGCGTACCCATGCGCCCCGCGCGCGAGGAGAACCTTGCTGATTCGCGCCTGATCGCTGAACACCGCGCCCGCGTCAAACGCATGATCCTACGCAAGCGTCTGCATGGGCGGCAAGAAAACGACCACGCGCCGCGCATCGTGCTGTCCTTTGCTGTCACGTTGATCGTGATCTTCATGCTGCTCTCGTCGGGGGCAGGCGCGGTCTATGCCTACTATCAATCACAACTGCCGCTGTTGAACGACATGGCGACGAACTCGCTCTTCCAATCAACGCACATTTATGATCGCAACGGCAAGCTGTTGTACACGCTCTATAATCACCAGAACGGCTATGGACGACGCACGTATGTCAATTACGCGCAGATTTCGCCCCTGCTGGTCGATGCCACCATCGCCGCCGAAGATCATACCTTCTGGACTAACAGTGGCGTTGATTTCCAGGGCATCCTGCGCGCCGCTTATACCGATCTCGCCAATCATGCCGCCGTCGAGGGAGCCAGTACCGTGACCCAGCAGTTGATCAAAAACCAACTCTTCAACGGCGACGAGCGCACGCTGCCGCTCAAAGGCGAAGAGGCGCTGCTGGCCTATGGTCTGACGCAGCAGTACCCAAAATGGAAGATCATAGAAATGTACCTCAACACGGTGTTCTATGGCGATCTGAATTATGGCGCGGAGGCTGCCGCGCAGGACTTCTTCAACCTGCAACCCAAATGCACCCACTCAAAATGCATCCCGGCTCTCTCGCAGCTTGACCTGGCTCAGGCATCGCTGCTGGCCGGCTTGCCGCAAAGCCCCTCCTACTACAATCCCATTTACAATAAAAGCGCGGCGCTGGCCCGCCAGCAATATGTTTTGCAATCAATGGTCGATCTGAACATGATCACGCAGGCGCAGGCGAACCAGGCCACAGCCGAGACCGCCAAAATTACCTTCAAGCCCTACGCCAGCTTGCAGGGCATCCAGGCACCGCACTTCGTCAACTACGTCATCGATCAGGTGCTGGTTCCCTTGCTGGGGGCGCAGAACCTGCTGGACGGCGGCTACAACATCTACACGACGCTGGATCTGAATCTCGAAAATGAGGTACAGAAGATCGTCTATAATAACCTGTACAAGGAGCAATGTAATAGCTACCTGGGCTGCTTCGGACCGCTGGCGACGGTCAATAACGTAAACAACGCTGCTGTAGTGGTGCAGAATCCCACCAATGGCGAAATTCTGGCGATGGATGGCAGCGCGAATTTTAACAACAATAGCCCGCAGGTGCAGGGACAATACAACGCCGCTCTGGCGCTGCGCCAGCCAGGCTCATCTTTCAAGCCCGTCGTCTATAGCACCGCCTTCGAGATGGGCTGGTACCCGGCCATGATTCTGCAAAATCATAAAACGACGTATCCAAGTACGCCTCCCTACACGCCGAACAACTATGGCGATGTGTTCCTCAACGGCTTCCCGATGACTGTGCGTAACGCCATCGCTAACTCGATTAATATTCCGGCCATTGACGCCCTCGAATTTGCCGGCATTCCCAACGTCGTCAACATGTCTGCCCGCCTGGGCTTGAGTTCGATCGCCGATCAACCGCTCGATACGCTCGGCCCCTCGATGGCAATCGGCACCAAAGAAGTTTCGCTGTTCGACCTCACCGGGGCATATTCGACTTTCGCCAATCAGGGTGTGCGCGTGCCTCCCGTCTCCGTCCTGGAAATCACCAATAGCCAGGGCCAACCGCTCTATAGTTATAATGCCAATCAGCCCCACGGCACACGCGTGATGGGTTCGGATGTCGCGTTTTTGATGAGCAGCATCCTCTCCGATAAGAAGGCGCGCTATCACGAATTCTACCCCGGCAACCCTCTGGAAGAGCCGTTCCCGGTCGCCGCCAAAACTGGCACGACCGACAGTTTCCGCGACAACTGGACGATGGGCTATACGCCCTATCTTACCGTCGGCGTCTGGGCGGGCAATAGCGATAACAGCGCGATGTATAACGTGATTGGTATCACCGGCGCGGGCTATATCTGGCACGACGTCATGCAATACGCCAC
>DATLSW010000390.1:0-14859 GCA_035533955.1 Ktedonobacteraceae bacterium
GAGACCATCGGACTGCCTGTTCACGATACGGAGCAAAAGATCGTGGATATTGAGACGGGCCAGATCGAACTGGGCGCGGGCGAAGAGGGCGAGTTGATCGTGCGCGGGCCGCAAGTCATGCAAGGCTACTGGAAAGCTCCCGCAGCTACCGCCGAAGCTCTGCGCGATGGCTGGCTCTACACTGGAGACATCGGCTGGCGCAACGAAGAAGGCTACGTGAAAGTCACCGACCGCAAAAAGGAGATGATCAAGTATAAAGGGTTCAGCGTCGCCCCCGCCCAGATTGAAGCGCTGCTGCTTGAGCATCCCGCTGTGGCCGACGCGGCGGTCATCGGCAAGCCGAGCGAGCAAGCAGACGAAATACCCAAAGCCTACGTGGTGCTGAGGGCGGGCTATGCCAACCAGCCAGCAGACGAGTTGATGGACTGGGTCAATGCCAGGCTCTCTACTTACAAGCATGTGCGCGAGGTAGCATATATCGACGCCATACCCAGAAATCTTTCCGGCAAAATTTTGCGCCGCGTTCTTAAAGAGCTAGAACTACAGCGCATGGGCTAACCTGGAACAGGAGATATATGTGATAGACTTGCAGCACATCGTCGCGATTGACATGCACACACACGCGGAAGTATCGGAAAGGATTTCCGACGATCACGAGTGGGAAGCAGTACGCGAGGCATCGACAGCCTATTTTAAGAATGAAGGACAGCGACCAGCGATCCCTGAGATCGCAGCATACTACCGGGAACGTAACATGGCTTGCGTCATTTTTCCCGTCGATATGGAATCAACAACCGGAATAACGCGCGTTCCCAATGAAGAGGTGGCCGAGATCGCCGCTCAGAACCCTGACGTCCTTATCCCTTTCGCCAGCATTGATCCCGCGAAAGGGAAAATGGGTGCGCGCGAGGCGCGCCGCCTCATCGAACGTTTTGGCGTGCGCGGCTTCAAGTTTCACCCTCCCGTGCAGGAGTTCTATCCAAATGACCGCGGCGCTTATGTTCTCTACGAGGTGATCGCCGAAGCCGGTCTCCCGGCGGTATTTCATACCGGGCATTCAGGCATCGGCGCGGGAGTACGCGGCGGCGGCGGCATTCGCCTCAAGTACGCGAATCCGATGTACCTGGATGATGTCGCGGTGGATTTCCCCGCTATGCCGATCATTATGGCGCACCCATCGTTTCCCTGGCAAGACGAGGCGCTCTCGGTGTGCCTGCACAAACCCCAGGTGTACATCGATCTCTCCGGCTGGTCGCCCAAATATTTCCCGCCTCAACTGATACAGTATGCGAATACTCTGCTCAAACACAAAGTTCTCTTTGGCAGCGACTTCCCCATGATTTCTCCTGATCGCTGGCTGGCAGACTTTGAGCAGATCGCTATCCGGCCAGAAGTACGACCATTAATCCTGAAAGAAAACGCGATCAGGCTTCTTGGTCTTGACAGGAAAATTGAAACAAATGGCGCGACTTGACAGAACGCCGCAAAAAGATGCATGATGAGACCATCTATCTAGCGTTGTCACAACATTCTATGACTAGATTCAGGGCATCCATCCCGCCCCAATGCCAGAAGAGAGATCGATGATACAACACGCGGACACCCTAAAAAGATTTAGCTGCCCGGTACTCTCTCCAACCATTCTTCATCGCGAAGCGCCTGTCATGAAACTGAATGAAGTTCTTGCAGCGCCCGCGGCAGAACAACGAGCGCCGCACTACAAGCTTGTGGTACTTTGCGCTCCCGCCGGTTACGGGAAAACAACGCTGCTCGCGGATTTTGCCCAGCACACGGAGCTTCCTTGCTGCTGGTATTTTCTGGAGAGTACCGATGCCGATAAAACAGTCTTCCTCACTTTCCTGATTCGGAGCATACAACACCGTTTTCCCCACTTTGGCAAGACGCTTGAACCGTTACTTTCCAATGCGATAGACGCGGATATCAACCATCCATCTCATGCTCATCGCCTGGAAACGGTAATTGATGCCCTGATCACGGCTATCGACGAGGAGATAGCAGAGCGTTTCGCGATCTTTCTGTGCAATTATCACGAGGTCAATGCCAGTCAGGGCGTGAATGACATCGTCAACCAGCTTCTGCAAAAGCTTCCGTCCCATTGCATTCTCGTGATCGAGAGCCGCGCTATCCCCACTATTGATTTTGCCTATCTCCTCGCGCGGGATAAGGTCATAGGGTTCGATCACTCGCTTTTGCGCTTCACCTCGGCAGAGGTTCGCGACCTGGCACTCCTCCAGAGAGTAGCGCCGCTCAAGGAGCGAGAAGTAGAGCAGCTAGCCTCGTTATTTGGCGGCTGGATCGCGGGCATTCTGCTGGGAACACGGCTGGGCGACGTGCGCATCCTGAGTTCCCGCCGCAAGGTCTATCGACCTTCGAGCGTGCCGGATATGCAGATTGATCGGCAGAATCTCTTTGCGTACCTGGTCAATGAAGTGTTCAGCCGCGATCTGGAGATCTACACGTTTCTCAAAGAAGCCGTTGTACTCCAGCAAATGACGCCTGAGTTATGCAATGCCTTGCTCGAACGCACCGATGCCGGAGACTGCCTGCAATACCTGGAAGAACAAGGGTTGTTCGTCACGCGCAGTGGCGATGGATCAAAGATCACCTATACCTGCCATCCCATTTTACGCGAGTTGCTGTGCGATGAGTTACGTCACCAATCTCCAGAACGCTTTGCGGCACTTCACCGGCGCGCCCTGGATATCTGGCAGGCCGAGCAGATGTATGAGCAAGCTATCTACCACGCGCTCGAAGCCGGGCTGAACGATAAAGCAGTACACCTTATCCTTGAAGCTCACGAGCAGGCGCTGGCGCAAGGACGAGTTGAAATGCTTTCGCGCTGGATCGATGCCCTACCATCCGAAATGACTGCGCGGCATCCTAGAATCCTCTTGATCCGCGCGAAGATCTATTTGCTGCTGGGTGAGTATTCACTCGCGCTGCCTCTGCTGGCAACAGCATCCGAGGCCATTACATCTCCATCATCAAGTATTTCTGTGGATGAGGTACCTTTATTACAAGCCTCCATCTCCATAGTGCGCAGTAAGGCTCTGTTCCAGGTTGGAGAATATGGACAGGCTCAGCAGCTATGTCAACAGGTTATCGAGCAGGTTTCTGTGGATGAGGTTGTGCTGCACGCTGAGGCGCACACTCGCCTCGGCGTATGCGCCAACCTGCTGGGAGATTTTGCTACAGGCATCGCGCATTTGCAAAAAGCGCTCCAACTCTGGGGCAGAAATAGCGAGCGCCGCCAGACGGCGGAACTGCACAGTACCCTGGCAAATACCTACAGTCTGCTGGGAAACTTCGCTCTGGCCGAACATCACCTGTCGCGCGCTACCCGCTGCTGGGATCGCCTGCAAGATAAATGGGGAAAAGTTGACAATTTGATTTGTATGGGCTTGATTAAACACCGCCAGGGAGAGCTTGCCGCGGCGGAAACCTTCTTTCAAGAAGCTCTCACGCTCGCTCGCGGCAGCATTCATTTCCGCCGCGGCGAGGCATATGCTCTGGTCAATCTTGGAGATGTCTACCAGGATCAGGAGCGCTACAGCCAATCTCTCACAGCGATCGAAGATGGACTGTTGCTGGCCCGTCAATTGAAAGACAGGTATTTGATCAATAGCGCGCTGTGCATTCTGGCAATGACGTACCTGCTCATGGGTGACGCGGAAACGGCGATGTTTCTCGTCTCTGAAGCGAAACTAGAAACGTCCAGCGGAGAAAACGGCGGCTATGAAAGAGTCGCCTGTGAAATCACGCGCGGCACGATTCTTCTGTATCAGCTCCGCTATGAAGAAGCATATTCCTGCATGAGCGAGCTTGGGAGCTATCTCCACTCAACCGGCCTCCAGCGAGAACTGCTGCGCACCCTCCTGCGCCTTATTGAATGTCGGATCGTTCAGGGGCAAACGGATGAGGCAGCGCGCCACGCCGCTGAGGTGGTCACACTGATCCCTCTCAACGACTACGAACAACTGGTACACAAAGAACTCCATTTCTTGCCAACGTTGGAACACGCCCTCAGAACTATGCCTGAACTTGCAGCTTTGCGCACGGCGCTCCAGATTGAGATGATCGCGGAGGAGAAACCGCAAGCAGAACCGGTTGCCTCTGCTGCTAAGTTGACTGTCAGCAATAAAACGCGGCTCAGGATACTCGCTCTGGGTGAGCCTGCCATTCTCATCGATGAGCAGCCCATTACCCGTTGGCGCATGGCTCGCTCGATGGAACTCTTTTTTCTCCTGCTCGATAGCGGGCGTCCGCTGCGGAAAGAACAGATCATCACCGCACTCTGGCCGGAAGAGGATGAGCATATCACTCAAACCCTTCACTCAACCATTCACTATCTGCGCAAATCATTGGGCGAACCCTGCATTGCTTCACATGCCGGCAGCTACCGCCTCGATCTGGCCGCGCTCTACGGTAACGAGGTATGGTATGACGCCGCGGTATTTCAAGAACATCACACGAGAGCCAGGCAAGCTCTAGAAAACAAAGACGATGTGGCCGCGAAAACCGCACTGGACACTATGGTCAGCATCTATCGAGGCGACTACCTACAGCCATTCTACAGCGATTGGTGCAGCTTTCAACGCGACAAACTCCGACTCGCGTATGTTGATGCGCGCAACCAACTGGCGCTGATTGCCTGGCGCGGAGAACAGTACGAGGAGAGCGCCACGCAGTGGCAGTATATTCTGGCCGTGGACAACTGCCAGGAGAATGCTCATTACGGGCTAATGCGCTGCTACATGCGTCAGGGGAAAAGAGGGTTAGCCTTACGCCAGTATCAACGCTGTGTAGAGACGCTGCGGGATGAACTGGGCGCGGAACCCGGCTCGAATATTCAAAATCTGGCACAGCACCTGATGAAACCTTCCAGCGCCACGTAGCTCTATCCTTCTGCTCTTACTACGGCAATTACCTCATCTCCTGGTCTTTTTATCCCCAGTAGTGTAGCTGCGCAATTCATTGCGCCAGAATCGGCCCCTACAAGCGCGATGAATTGCGCAGCTACGTTTTGAATCTGGCATAAATACGCATTTCCAGGTGCGAAGAAAGTGCGAAGCGACCGCGAAGGCGCTGTCAAGAACCTCCGAGTACACTACCCACAGATGATTGAACTGAGGCATACACAAGGAGGTCAAGCGATGCAACAAGTACGGTCTCAACTGCGTTCACTGGTATTTCTGGCTTCTGTACTCTGGCAACACTGCCGCGCCAGACTTTTCGCCCGGCAGATTGTGCTAAAGGCCATGATACCGGCCATGTTGATCATGATGGTCATTGTGAGCCTGCATACGCCAGGGCCACTTGGTACGGGGCCTTTTCCCTGGCCGTAAATGAATGCATCGCTCCGCTGATGCTAGAAGGGTGGGAAGTATGTCCTGGAAAGTTATCAACCAGATTCTGGGGTTGGCTGCCATCGACAAAGAATTTGCTCAAGAGTTGCTGCAAGATCCAATAGCTGCAGTTCGGACACAAGGGTTTCAACTCACATCCGAAGAACAGAAAGTCCTGAGAGAAATCTCTGCCAGCAACCTGCGCGAGTTCAGCCAACACCTGTTACAAGAGTTGCATGAGAGTCGGTCCTGACGGAACTCTGCTTCCCGTTTGGAGAGCATGAAAGGAGGGAAAGCGGGCAAAGCACGCAAAGAGCCATCACCGGGCGCAACAGAGCAACAACAGGTGAATAGCTTACAAATTTCACCGGGTCGGCAACCGTACCGGCTCGCTCAAGAACATTTTGTTATCTCAACGTTAGCTTCTTCCCGTCGAAAGCAGGAGAAGCAATTCACACACACCATTAGGAGGTTACTCATGGCTTACGAGACACAGAACACCAACATCGCACAGGAAAAAGATTTGACCGAGTTGAACGACGAGCTTCATCTGCTTGAAGTAGAGACCTTTGAGATCGAAGACCTCGCCGACCTGGGCCAGAACCCGGCAACCACCATTTATTCCAGTTGCAGCAGCACCTGCACGAGTACCGGCAGTACTTCCTGCTAATTGCCACTGCATATCCCTTGTTTGGCGTCTCCTCCTGCAAAAGAGGAGACGCCAACAACTTTCATTCACCCGACTTTCAGACTGATTGAGGTGTACGATGATTGATACAGCCGAAATTCGACCGAAGCTCAAGCAGAGTTCGGTATTTTTACAGACTGATGACGGAGTCTTCTTTCAAAGCAGCGAAACGGCATTCCGCCTCAGAGGAAAGTCGATTGCACGCTGGATTTCCGCTTTAAGCCCCTACATGACGGGTCAGTATACCCTCGACGAGTTGTGCGACCGGCTCGAACCCGGCTATCGCGATACCGTTGTCCGGCTGGTGGATGTCTTACTGGCGCGCGGAGTACTCAAGAATGCCGTACTGGAGACGCCAGAGCTGATCGAGAAAGCGGTGCGTCAACGTTTTCGCACGCAGATTGAGTTTCTCGATCACTATCTTGATCGCCCACTTGAACACTTCAAAGCCTTTCGCGAAAGCCGCGTCTTGTTGATAGGCGCTGGCGAGTCCCTGACTGCGCTGGCGCTTTGCCTGGCACGGAACGGTATGAAGCAATTGTTACTGGCTCCCACCGACGATCCGGCGGTACACCTGGAAAGAGTAGAGCCAGAACTGGCTGCGCTGCGCCGCGCCGGGTGCGAGGCTCAGCTTTCACTTGTTGAGAATAGCTCTCCAGATGTCGAAAATCTGGCACATTATGATTTGATCGCCTATTGCGCGGATAATGGATCGCTCAAAGACGTTCTCGCGCTCAATCAGCATTGTGCTGATGCAGGCCGCCCCTTTTTGCCCGCCATTGTTTTCGCCGGACAGGCCGTTCTCGGCCCGTTGTTCAATGCGCCGCAAGGGCCATGCTGGCTATGCGCGCAGATGCGCCTGTCGGCTAATGCCAGCGAAGAGCGCCGCGCCGCCTTGTGGCACGCATTGGCCCTCGGCAACGACGCGAGCAGCCAGGAAACAACTTTTTTCGCCACCAATGCACGCAGAATAGGTCATGGACTGGGCTTCGAGCTTTTCAAGCTGCTCACGGGCGCTCTGCCCTCTGAAACAGAGAACAGCGTCATCATCCAGAACCTCGAAACATTGGAATCTGTGCGCGGCCGGATGGCTCCTCATCCGCTCTGTCCCGTCTGTTCTCACGCCGATACCATGCTTGCCCGGCAACACCTGGAAGAGACGATCGCGGGAAAGCACGACTGCGATCTGCCGCGAGAAGAGTCCGTATTGAAGCTCAATGATCTGGTGCATGCATCGACCGGGGTATTTCATAGTTTTGCCGACGATGATCTGTTACAACTTCCTCTCAAAACAAGCAGGCTTGTCGGAGGTTCACCGGCAACGCCGCTGCGCGGCAATATCGACATCAGAGTATTCAGCGTTGAAAGCACGCGCGCTGCTCGCGACGAAGCCCTATTCGAGGGGATCAAGCAGTACGCACAGGCGCTGCCGGACGCGCGCCAGGCGCTCTTTGCCAGCGCCAACAAGATGATAGAGAGCGGCAAGGAAATAGTAGCGGCCCAGGAGCTATGTGGCGCGTCGGGCGTTGCTCCGTTTTCGGCAGAGACGCGCCTGGAGTGGTTGCCAGCATACTCACTATTTGAGAGAAGCTATCGCTCTATCCCAGCAGCAGCGGTCTACCCTTACTCGGCGCTCAACCGATCAGGCGTCTTCGAGAGAAATGGGGCCGGGGTAGCAGCAGGGCTGACATTCAAAGATGCGTTCACCGCAGGTATGATCACAGCGCTTGGCCATCAACACTTGCGGGAGTTGACGCGCGGACATGCAGCGATGGTTGTACTGGACCCGCAGGCACTGGAGTCGTCTGAGAGCGATGCTGACCTGGCTTATCTATTAAAGAGTGCAAGACGCTTTGAACGCACATTCACGCTGCTGGAGGTAGTATCCGGATCGCCACTGCGCCTGATAATCGCGCATACATCCGATAGTGAAGCAGCACAGATTGTCACAGTGGGCGTTGGTCTTTCCGGTCCGGCAGCCGCTAAAAAGGCGCTGCTTGACTTTGTGGGAGGACTGCAACTGCTGCAAAACGAGGGAAGAACGCCCACGCCAGGTGGAGACCTGTTCCCCGGTTTCTCTCCGCGCGCGGATTTTATCCGCGCAAACCAGCAAGCAAGTCGTTTCTGGGAGCCGGAGGCGGCGCCGCAGGATGTCGAGGATTACCTCAAGGCGCACGGGTACGACGCGCTCTTCGTCAATACCACTCCGCGCGATATCTGGGAGACGCGGGCGATCATCAGCGGCAAAGTGCTGCTGGCGCGAACAATGAACGAGCTTTAGTCGTCTGAAGAGCAGAGCCAGGAGCGGACACGAGTATGGAACAGACAGTGTTAGCACTTACCGACAAAAATCTGGTGACCATAGAATGCGCAGCCACCTCTTCACCGTTGGATGAGAGCCTGTCACGGATCAAAGCATTTCTCACAGAACGCCTCAACGAGAGAAGTTGCCAGGAGTTGAGCAGCGGCGAGAGCGGAGTCCTCATCGACCTGGGAGTGTTGGGAGTGCAGCCTGATGGCAAAGCCAGTGAAAACTGGGTAAGCAGGCGCATTTACCCGATCAGGCTCTATCATGCCACGGTGATACTTGGCCCGCTCTGTAACCCGGCGCGCGAGGGTGGCCCGTGTCCTCTCTGCCTGGAACGGCGCTGGCTGGCTATTCGCCCCCGCGAAGAGCGGGAGACGCTGGACGCTCTGCGGCAGGCGTTCGTTTACGGGAATAACCCCCGGCTAACGCCGTCGGCCCTCGAAGCGATCTGGACGGTGGTTGAAGCGGCGCTGGCTCAAAGTGGAAACGACGATGGGTTGCTGTACGAATTGTACCTTGAGACGCTTCACCTATCGCGCTATCGACTGATCGCTGATTCTTCCTGTCCACGGTGCGCGCGTCCAGCGGTAGATACGCCAGAGAGAGCCACGATCCAGTTATCGCCGCGGATCAAGCGCGCGGAGACGGATTACCGGCTGGTCAAAGCCACGGAATATAACATGCCAGAAGATGGCTACATCAACCCCATCTGCGGCATGTTGGGCAATGATTCCTTCGCGGACTATGCTCACCCTGTCACTGCACCCGTCTCTGGAAAGATGCTGATGAAGAGCAGACACGCGCTGAACGACGCATGGTGGGGTGGGCATAGCAACAGCTTCACGACCAGCCGCCGCCTGGGCTTACTGGAAGGACTGGAACGCTACGCCGGTCACAAGCCGCGTGGGAAAAAGACAGTTGTTTTCGACAGCTACAAAAACTTGCAGCCACAGGCGCTCAATCCGCTCGACTGCGGCGTCTATCAACCGGACTTCTATGGCAAGCCTAAGTCCATCTATATCCCCTTCACGCCGGAGCGCGAGATTCCCTGGGTGTGGGGATATTCGTTCCGCCAGGAGCGTCCCATCCTGGTGCCGGAGCAACTGGCCTACTACATGGATTATCGGAATGAATACCCCGCGTTCGTGCAAGATTGTTCCAATGGATGCGCGACGGGAAGCTCTCTAGAAGAGGCGATCTTCTTCGGGCTGCTGGAATTGATTGAAAGGGATGCCTTTCTGATTACCTGGTACGCGAGGCTGGCTCCGCGCAAGATCGATCCCTGGAGTTGTAGCGACCGCTCAACCCTTGATATTCTCGACCGCATCGATAGGCTGAACTACGACGTGTACCTGTTCGACACACGCCTCGATGTGACGCCGCCCTCGGTCGTGGCAGTCGCCTTGCTGCGCGAGGATGATCTCGGAAAACTGGTGCTGGCGGCAGGATCGAGCTTTGATCCCGAAGATGCCATCAGAGCGGCGCTGTGCGAAGTAGCAGCCTACATCCCCACTTTTGCGGTGCGGCTGGCGCAGGACATGGAAGTGATGCAGGCTATGGCACGCGATTATCGGAAGATCACCAGGCTGGAGCATCATTCGCTTCTGTATGGCCTGCCGGAAATGGCGCCAAAAGTGGACTTCCTCTTCCAGAACGCCGGCACAAGTACCGTGGCGGAGCTGTACGAAGACTGGATAGAAAAGAGGCCGCACAGCCATGACTTACTGGACGATCTGCACTACTGCATTGATGAGATTGTGCAGTTAGGGATGGATGTGATTGTGGTTGAGCAAACCTGCCCTGAGCAAGAGCAAGTGGGCATCAAGGCCGCCAGCGTCATTGTGCCGGGCCTGTTACCCATTGATTTTGGCTGGGGGCGCGACCGCGTTTTTGATATGCCGCGCCTGCGCACCGTGCCGCGGACAGCGGGCTACCTGGAAAAGGATTTCGACCCGGCGCTGAGCAATCCGGCTCCTCATCCATTTCCTTAAAAGCCTGAAGAAAAACTTCAAGAAAGGAACGATCAATGTTAAACAGAGAGATTCAGATTGGCCGAGACTACGCGGAGGCGGTCTTTGATAGAGCCATCAGACCCTTTGAGCCGCCCGGTTTTGCCACGAACTGGAAGGATCAGCCCTCCCGTTTCAAGACCTACCTCTCGGTAGAACGCTTTCCTTTACCGTTGGAGTCGCCGTCCCATTTCGCCTCGTTTGGAGACGTGCTGGCACGACTGGCGTCACCGCGCGCTGACGTGAAGGATTTGACTTTTGACGACGTAGCCACCATGCTGCTTTATACGCATGGCCTGCTCAACAGGCGCATCGCGGTGAGCTGGAACCGGGACGACCGCGTGCTGTCCATGTACCCCCAGGCGGTGTATGGCAGAGGCACAGCGTCCGGCGGTGGGTTGTATCCCACGGAAATATACCTGGTCTGCGGCGCTGGCGGCTCGTTATTACCTGGCGTCTACCACTACGATACTGCTCATCACGCTCTGGAGCGCTTATTCGAGGGCGATGTCACGGCGCGCATCCGAGCGGCGGTCTTCAATCATCCTGCCGCTTCCGAGACCGATCAGTTCTTGCTGCTCGCGCCGAATTTCTGGAAGAACTCTTTTAAGTACAACACCTTCTGCTATCACGTCGTCACACAAGACCTGGGCGTCCTACTCTACTCGCTGCGCCTGGTAGCGGCTGGCTTTGGCTCGGATTTCCAGTTCCTCTCGTGGTTTCAGGACGAAGAACTGAACCGGCTGCTCGGCTTCGATACCGTGGCGGATAGCGTCTTCGCCGTCTTACCGATACCGACGGCGCCGCGCCGCGAGCAGCCAGGCACAGCAGGTGCAAGCCTGTTCCCTTTGGCAAATCCGCTGTTCGGCCAGGCCAGCTTCCAGCGTTCCCAAAAACTGCTCAACTTCCCTCTCATCGAGAGCACGCACCTGGCGACGCTAATCGATACAGAGCAACGGCCAGAGACAAGCGAGGCGTTCAAAGCGACCGACGACACGTTTGGAAGCAGTGGAGAGCTGATCGCGCTGCCGCCCCCGGCGCTCGATCGGCTGCAAAGCGATGCCCTCCAGCTTTTCCAACAGCGCAGATCGAGTTTTGGCACGTTTTCCAGCCAGGCGCCGCTTTCTCAACAAGAACTGTCAACCCTGCTGTACAGCGCGTCTACAGCGCGCAACTACGTGAGCGATGTCAAACGCACTGATGGTCTGCCGCACTTCACGTCGCTGATGGCCGTCGTCGTCAACGTTGAGGGGATCGCGCGCGGCGTCTATGCCTACGACGAACGCCAGCACGGGCTGCGCCTCGTGCAGGAGGGCGATTTCAGCCGCTTCTTACAGCAGCACTACTTCTTGAAAAACTACAATATGGCGGAGATTGGCGTGATGATCGCCGTCGTGGGGAGCGTTGATAAAATGCTCGCCGTGTATGGCAACCGCGGCTACCGGCTTTTGAACGCCGAAGTAGGCATGGTCGCTCAGAGCGTGTACATGGCGGCAACAGCGATGTCGTTCGGCTGCGGAGCCACGCTTGGATTCAGCAATGTGGGAGTGAATAAGATACTGGGACTCGAAGGCTCAGAGCGCAGATCGCTGCTCTTCCTGCTCGCGGGTCATGAACGCGAGGGTAGCGCAAATTTCGACTGCCGCTACGTATAAGCGGCAGATAAGGAGGTTGGTATGCAGAAACCGGTGACACGAGATCGAACAAGCAATGTGCAAAACGCTTGCTCGCCGCTGTTCCTCCTGCGCGTAGGCGGCCAGCCTATCGACGTGGTGGATGCCCTGCGGTTCGAGGAAACGGCACAGTGGCGGGATGCCATACTCGCGCTCGAAACGATGCTATTCAGGAGCAAAGACAGGCTGGTTGACGTTTTACACGAGGCGGTGAATACGCACAAAGAAGAGCAGAAACTCAGGCGCAAGCTGATTGAACTGAAACGCACCGTTTTTAACGTGCGCGCGCCAGGCAATGGAGCAGAAGCGCGGCACCTCGTTCCGGCGTTACCAGAACAGGAACAGGGACTGCTCAATGAGTGGCTGGATCGCTGGGAACGCTACCAGCAGATACTATCGGAAGGCCCAGGCATTCTGACGCGGGAACTGCGGCGCAAGCGCGCTTTGCTGAAGGAAGTGATCGACGTGCCGGATTTTCGCAAGGGCATCTTGCTCTCAAGTCCTCTACTCGATGAAGCGATAGCCGCCTATATCAGCAGCGATAACCTCCAACTCAATCGCGAAGCGCGCACCGTAGAGCGTTCGTTGGTCGAGTACTTGCTGCGCACGACCTGCAAAACCAGCCCGTTCAGCACGCTGACATCCGTCTGCCTCGGTACGTTCGAGCATGAGCAAGCCGGAGCAGAAAGCGGCGTGATCTGCCAGATAGAAAGCATGGAGAAAAGGAGCTTTCCCAAACTGAACGTGGCGCTGCTCTCCCGGCTCTCCTACCTGATCCTGTCGGACGCGCCCAATGAGGTCAGGAGAGAACTCCCGGTGCGCCTCACCTCCGGCTGGTGGAGACAGAGAAACCGCATAAAATACCTGCGCAGGCGTAAGGATGTCGAGGAAATCGACGCGAATGCGCCAACCATCCTGGACATTATCCACGAGAATATTTTCTACCTGCCCGCCGGTCGGTTACAAGAGGACATTCTGGAAATCTTGAGCGAAGGGCGAGAGGCGAAGGTGGGCGACCTCATCGCCGAACTCTGCGCGCGCGGCGCGGGCAGAAGGTCTGAGCAGGAAGTCGAGGCGTACCTGTTCCGCCTGCTGCGGCTGGACTTTTTGCTCGTACCCAATCTACAACTGGATATCCACCACGAGAATCCGCTGGCCCTCTATCGCCAGGGGCTGGCTACTATCGGGACGCCGCTGACAGACAAACTGGCCGATGAACTGGAAGAAGTTGAGCAATTGGTATCCGCTTACAGCACAGCGCCGCTAGCGACGCGCCGTGAATTGCTGGCGGCAGTCAAGCGACAGATCAAACAGTGTTACACCCTGTTAGGGCAGGCCCAGACGCCGCTGCCGCGCACGCTGATCTACGAAGATACAACACTCAAACCGCGGAAACTGGCACTTCCCACCGAGCAATGGGACGCTGTACTTTCCAATCTTAGCGAATTGGAGCGCCTGCTGCCCGTATTCGACGCCAGCCTACCGCAGA
Source organism: Ktedonobacteraceae bacterium (assembly GCA_035533955.1). GTDB lineage: Bacteria > Chloroflexota > Ktedonobacteria > Ktedonobacterales > Ktedonobacteraceae > CADDZH01. The sequence goes on from DATLSW010000390.1 coordinate 13,534, forward strand.
AGTTGATCACCAGGGGCTATTTCCGGGCCAAATATGGCGCGGGGCAGCGCTGCGACGATTTCCTGCTCTTCGCGGATACGATCAACGCGGATTACTTTGAGCAATCCCGGCGTGACATGGCGGGCAGAAAGATGCCGGGCGGCGCTGGCAGCCTCAAACAATTGGACAACCCTTTCCGGCAGTCAGAGATCAGCAAGCTTGACGAGGCTCGACAAGCAGTGTCCGCCTATGTCAGCGAGGCATACGCCCGGACGCAAAACGCGTCCGGTAGTGAAGAACTGATTCTAGGCGATGATTTCCGCGCGGAGATCGCGGCCCTGCTGCCTGAAAATAGCGAAACGCTCCAATCGAACACGTTCTTTTCGCAGTTCACGCGGGTCAATGATGAACCGCTGCTGGTCGTTAACCAGGTTTACGCGGGGCTAACGCTCATGTTCTCTCGCTTCGCGCACTGCTTTGCCGGGGAAGACATTCAGGCGGTAGAGACGCTGCGATCCATGTTGGAACGGCTACAGCCGCCAGGAACAGTCTTCGCGGAGTTGAAAGGTGGCTATGACGCGACGAATCTCAACCTGCATCCGGTCGTTACGCCTTATGAACTGGTCTGCCCCGGAGAACTGAGTACGCGCCCACAAGAAGAGCAAATTCCATTGGTGGATCTCTACATACAGGATGACGCACAGCAAAATACGCTGCGGCTGTACTCAAAGCGCCTGGGCAAAGAAGTTATTCCTGTGTACCTGGGATTTTTGATCCCCATGCTGCTGCCGGAAATCCAGCAAATTCTGCTGAATTTCTCCAGTTTGAGCATTTGCACACTCAAACTGTGGGACGGTGTCGAGGTGGCAAGCCGGGAAGATGGTATGACATTTTATCCCAGGCTGCGTTACAAAAATGTCGTGCTGCAACGAGCAATGTGGAAGATGCCAGTTGGCCTGCTGCCGCAGCGCGAGAGCGGCCAGTCCGACTCGGCCTACTACCTTACCGTTTCACGCTGGCGTAAAGAACATGGGCTACCGGCCAGAGTCTTTTTCAGCGCGCATGGAGGAGCGAACGCGTCCTCTGCCACGACCGATCAGGAAGATAAGACGGTGCGGTCACGCAAGCCGCTCTATGTCGATTTTGAGAACTACTTCTCACTCGCGCTGCTGGAAGCGACGGCGCGCAAGATGCCGCCGGAACAGCAGGTAGCGTTGACCGAGATGCTGCCAGGTCGCGAAGACCTGTGGTTTGAAAAGGATGGACGCTCCTATGTGAGCGAGTTTGTACTGGAAATCAACCAGGCACAGCAGGAAAGGCAGTGAACTATGGCAAAGCATTGGCTCA
>DATLSW010000391.1:0-8864 GCA_035533955.1 Ktedonobacteraceae bacterium
TGGGCAGGGGCTGCGCGGCGTCTTTCACTGCTTTTCCGGCGACGTGGCCCAGGCCGAGCAATGCCTGGCTTTTGACGGCTTCATGCTCTCATTCGCCGGGCCGCTGACGCGCGAGGGCAATGCTTTGCCCGACGTGGCGCGCATGGTTCCGCTGGAGCGCGTGCTGGTGGAGACGGATAGCCCTTATCTTATTCCAAAGCCGGTGAAAGCGAAGCGCAACGAACCGCTCTTCGTCAAATATGTCGCGCAAAAGCTGGCCGATATTCGCGGCCTGACCTTTGAAGAAATTGCTGCTATTACCACTGCTAATGCCATTCGCCTGTTCGGTTTAGGAGAACCTTGTTCATGAAACTCTTCAATACCCTGACGCAATCCCTGGAGGAATTTGTCCCTCTCGAAGATCATTTTGTGCGCGTCTACGTCTGCGGCGTCACGCCCTACGATACGACTCACCTGGGCCACGCCTTCACTTATGTCTCGTTCGATACGCTCATACGCTACCTGGAATTTCTCGGCAACACGGTGCGCTACGTGCAGAACGTGACCGATATCGATGATGATGTTTTGCGCAAGGCGCGCGAGTTGGGCATGGCCTGGGACGAACTGGGCAGGCGCGAAACCGAGCGTTACCTGCGCGATATGGACGCGCTCAACGTGTGCCGTCCCGCCGTCTACGCGCGCGCTACGCAGGAAACGCCCACGATGATCGCGATCATCGAGACGCTGCTGGAACGCGGCTATGCCTACGTGAGCGAAGGATGCGTCTACTACAGCATTAAAAAAGATGCCGAATTCGGCATGATGGCGCGTGCCATCGGCCTCAACGACTACCACGCCATGCTGACCGTCGCCAACGAGCGCGGCAACTTTCCCGACGACACACGCAAGCGCGACCCGCTCGATTTTGTCCTCTGGCAGGCGCAGGCTCCCGGCGAGCCGTCATGGCCCAGCCCGTGGGGGCCGGGACGTCCTGGCTGGCATATCGAGTGCAGCGCCATGTCGATGAAGTACCTCGGCCCGCAGATCGATATTCACGGCGGCGGCGCGGATCTCGCCTTCCCTCACCACACCTGCGAGATCGCGCAATCCGAACACTACACCCGGCAGACGCCCTTCTCGCGCTTCTGGATGCACACCGGCATGGTCTACCAGGAAGGCGAAAAGATGAGCAAATCGCTGGGCAACCTCACCCTCGTCGGCGACCTGCTCAAAACTTACAGCGCCGACGCCATTCGCGTCACGCTGCTCAATCGTCATTATCGCTATCCCTGGGAGTGTTTCCCTGAAGATTTAGAGGCGGCAACGGATACGGTCGCGCACCTTCAATACGTTGAATCTCTGCTTGGCAAGCATACCACCGGCGAAGATCTCATGCTGCGCAGCCAATTCACCGCGGCCATGGATAATGACCTGAACACGCCGCAGGCGCTGTTCTTGCTGCGACAAGCGGCGGAGACTGTGAACGCCAATCATGACGCGAACACTGCCGCGGAGATCGTGAAGCTGGCGCGCGTCCTGGGCCTGTTGAGGTGATCAGGGACGCGATCCTGCTGTGGCGGCGCAATTGATTGCGCCTGAATTGGCTCAGGTTGCTGACAGGCGCAATCAATTGCGCCGCCACAGCATCTGCACAGATGAAACCAACTTGCCCACTCAAGCGTGTAGTAGGGGATATCGCAAGATATCGTTGGAGATATCGCAAGATATCGTTGGATATCGCAAGATATCGTTTCTGATGGGAAAGAAAGCAGGGCAACCGCAAGGGATTGCCCCTACCCTGGAAAACAAGGAGGTTTCGATTATGTTGAACGTTGGACGTTCCCGGCCCCTGGGCATAACTATCATCTCTATCATCATGGCGATACTCGGCATTTTGGGCATTATCAGTGGCATTGGCTTGCTCAGCGCCCATGTTGGAGCGCTGGGAATCATCACGCTCATCCTGGGCATTCTGGAGCTTTTCATCGCCTGGGGATTGTGGACGCTGCAAACATGGGCGTTCTGGGCCACGGTCATCCTTGAAGTACTGGTGATCCTCAACGGTATATTCGCCTTCGCCTCAAGCAATATCCCCACGGGCGTTGTTGCCATCGTGGTCGCCGTGATCATCTTGATCTACCTGTTTGCTGACCGCCATGTGCGCGCTGCTTTCCGCACGTAAAGACTTTTTGTCAATCTATAGGGAGATAAACTCTGCCCCGCTCTTACCGGCAAGAGCGGGGCAGAGTTTATCTCCCTATAGATTGTGTCCTTCCCCTCAATCTCCTCCACAGCATTCTGAAAGTAGTATAATTGAACAGCATTACTTCGAGGAATCATCCCATCAATAGGAAAATCGGGTGAAATTGTACCCAAAAGTTCTATTTTCAAGCAAAGTAGTATAAAGTAGGGTAAATAGGATTCCCAAAAAAGCGTCCTGTACATCATAGCAACTATATAGAATTGTACCGATGCATCCATGAAGAGTAACCTGTCACGGCGCATCCCTGAAGAAGAGGAGAAAAGGCGTGTTTAAGCGACATATCACAAAAGGTAGAGCGTGGCTATCCATTGTTTCCAGTATCGTGATAATGCTGGTAGGATTGAGCGCGTGTACCCAGAGTCCTACTAACGGCCCCGCTCTAACCAGCCAGAATCCTATTACTATCGGCATTTCGATTTCCACGTCGGGAGGTTTTCAGTCCGATGGGCAAGCTACAGAGCAAGGCTACGAACTCTGGCGAGACACGGTCAATAGCAACGGCGGCATTCTTGGCCGCCCGGTGCAGCTCGTGATTCTTAATGATAATAGCGATCCTGCTATGGTTGCTAAAAACTACACGACGTTGATTACGAAGGATCATGTAGACCTGATCATGGGGCCATTTTCCTCGCTGCTGGTGAACGGCGTCATTCCGGTTGCTGATCAATATCACTATGCCCTGCTCGAGGGTTCGGGTGGCGCGCCGTCGGTCTTCGCGACAGCACAAAAAATCCACTTTGACGGCATCTTTGATACTTCCGTACCGGTGCAAAACAACTTGCTCACCTTCGCCTATTATATTCTCTCCTTGCCGCAATCGCTGCGACCCAAAACGGCAGCGTATTTGACATCGGATGATCCATTTACCTGGCCGCAGCTTGACACAGCCAGGAAATTGTTGGAGCAAGGCGGCGTTACCACGGTGTATAATAAGCAATACACGGAGGGAGATACGAAAACGAATATCCAGGACGCCCAGCAAGTCGTCGAGTCCAACGCGGATATCGATATTCTTGGTACGCTGCTGCCCGACCTGCAAACGGAGATCAAAGTATTTAAGCAGGACCATTACAATCCAAGCGCGATTATCGCGACGGCAGGGCCGGACGCGGGCCAGGATTTCATCACCGCCGTTGGCGGCACGAAATATACGGAGGGCATATTCGTGCCAAACGGCTGGTATCCCCAGGCCAATAATTTCGGGAACGCCGATATGGTGCAGGCATACGTCAGCAAGTACGGCGGCACGGCTGACCAGATTAACGCCGACGTGGCCGAGGCATATTCCGCGGGGCAGGTGTTGCAACAGGCGATTGAGAGCAATAACAGCATCGATAATAGCAAACTGATCGCCAAACTGCGTTCAGGCGCAGCCTTCAATACGGTGCAGGGGACGGCGCAGTTCAACTCAATAGGTGAAAACATTCAAGCTCTGGCCTACATGTTCCAATGGCAAAAAGGCCAGTTTATTCCGGTCTATCCTTTGTCCGTGGCGGCGGAAAACCCGGAATACCCCAAGCCCGCCAATTTTTAGTTCTTGCTGCATAGTAAGGAGCTGATATGATCAGGTTCATTAGCAATATTCCTATTTTCCGCCGCCTGTTTATTGCGTTCGCAGCCGCGGCCCTCATCTCTGGTATCGTGATTGTTTTGCTCGGTAATTTTGATATTAGCGCGCTGACGACACAGGGCCAGGCAGTACGCACCAGCTTTGACGCGCAGAGCGCGGCATCGCAGGAGGATACGAACCTGCAGCGCATGAACGCGGTGCTGGAGGCTTTCCACAACGAGATATTTGGCAGCTTGAGCGGCGTGATCACGGATAAATCGTTCTTCTCATCGGGCGCGCTGCTCGATGGAGAGGTGCGCGCTCGTGAAGCGGAGTTCGATCAGGCATTAAAGACGTATCAAAGCAGCTACGAGATAGCTACATCGCCGAATATGGCTACTATCCATAGCGTCTTGCTGAGTGACGATCCCGCGAACGGGCAGCAGATCATCAATAGCCAGCAAGCTGCGCTGGAGAGCGTCATCAACAATCTCTGGCCGAAATATAAGACTGACCAGGATATAGTGTTAACAGACCTTGAGCATTTACAGAGCGAACTGCAATCTGGTTTTGCGCCAACTCCGGCTGTCACCAATCAGTTGTACGAACAAGACTATGAGAACCTGTATCATGTGCGCCTGGACTTCACCAACCTCAATAATAACTGGAGTAATGTCGTCAACGCGGCAGTCAACATGGGCAAGGCCGTGACGACTGTGGGGTCAGCACAAACGCAGCCGATTTTGATTGCGACCGCCCTGGCCTTCATCTTAACCCTCCTGGTCTTGATCACGACTGGCTGGCTGGTAAACATTACCATTACGCAGCCGTTGCTGCGCCTGACATCGCTCGCGCGGCGCATCGCGAAAGGCGATACGCGGGCGCGCGCCAAGATTCAAGGGCATGACGAGATAGGCCGCGTGGCCGACGCCATGAACAACATGCTGGACAACATCGTCTTCCTTATTCAAGACGCCAACAACCAGCGCGACGCCTTGCAGTCCCAGGTAGAGAAGATGGTCGGTGAGGTCAGCGGCGTCGCTGAAGGCGACCTGCGTATTCAGGCAGAAGTGACAACCGATGCCCTCGGCGTGCTGGCCGACTCCTTCAACTATATGGTGGAGGAACTGGGCAGCCTCGTGGTACGCATGAAGATGGCCGCTCACGAAGTCGGAAACTCGACGACGATGACCTACGAGCGCATGGCGCAACTGGTCAAAACCGCCGACGTGCAAATCCGCCGCATCGCCGACGCCGTGGTCGAAGTCGAGCGTATGGCTGATTCGAGTCGGCAAGTGGCGGAACGTTCGCGCATGTTGTTCAGTATCGCTCGCGAGGCGCGCCAGACGGCGCAGGTAGGCCGTACTTCGGTGCAGCAGACTATAGATGGCATGGGGCGCATCCACGAACATGTGCAAGAAACTGCTGACAAGGTGCAGGCGCTGAGTGATAGTTCCCGCGAGATCAATAACATCGTCGAAGTCATCGCCAATATCGCCCACCAGACAAATCGTCTGGCGCTGGACGCCGCCATCCAGGCCGCTATGGCGGGCGAGAACAATAAAGGCTTCGGCGCGATCGCGGCGGATATCCGGCGGCTGGCCGAACGCTCGAAAGAGCAGGCCAGCATGATTGCCCGTATCGTCCGCAACGTTCGCGATGATATCGGCGCGGCGTCTGTCTCGATGCAAGATACGGAGCGTGAAACATCGACTGGAGCCTCGGTCGCCGCGGAAACAGGGACAGCGCTTGGATCGATCTTCTCCGTTGTTGAACGGCAGGCGCACGAAATTGAAATTATCAACAAGATGACAGCGCAGCAGTTGCAATCTTCGAGTACGGTGGCGCAAATCATGCACGGCGTTTCTGACGCGACCGAGCAGAGCAGCTCCAGTACGCGCGAGGCAGCCCAGAACATGGAACGCCTGACGTTGCTGGCGGAACAATTGCTGGCGTCCGTGGAAACCTTCAAACTGCGTGAAGGTATGAACTACTATTCCGTGACGCCCAGCGTGACCGTCACGCCGGAGCATGAACAGCAGCAGTTGTCGATCAGTGGAACCTTCCGCACTATCACGGCGGCGGCGCAAAGCCGAGAGATCAATGGGTATAGCGATGGGAACGATAACTTCGCGCCATCAGGCGTACCTGTTCCCTACACGCCCTATGCGCCCGCGCCTTACCAGCAGGGTTGGCCTCCCAGGCAGGACAGTAATCCGCCGCAGCGTTATCCCACGCCGCCAGGATGGCAATAGATCCGTAAGAGCCAGGTGATGGAAATTGCACGCCAGGGCGGTAGCGCCGCCCTGGCGTGCCAATTTCCATCACCTGGGATGTCTGTGTAGCTGCGCGATCAACTGCGCTGCTACAGCAGCCGTTCCAATTCCTCCGCCGTATTGACTGGGGCGAGGCAGACGAAATGCTGGCAGACATAGGCCGTCGCCAGATCGTCCTTCATGGGACGATCTGCTAAGAGCGGGACGGTTTCGATGGCGGTGTTGTCGCCGAGGGCGGCGCAGGCCAGCACGCTGTTGGGCCGGTACTGGTCGTTGACGACCGCGAGCAGTGCGCGCGTGTCGGCGGCGCGCGGATCGCCGATGATGGCGATCTCTTTGCTGGATGAGAGGGCGAATTCGAGTACGCCAAGGGCATGGCCGAATGCCTGCGGAGCCTGCGCCATGTTGCCCGCGAGTGGGCGCAGGTAGTCGTCGGCGCGCTGGCGATAGTCGTCCTCCCCACTGAAGGCCGTCAGGCGCAGCAGCACGTCGGCGGCCACGCTGTTGCCTGCCGGAGTTGCGTTGTCCGTGACGTCCTTAGGGCGCGCGATCAGCGTCTCGTGGTCGCTGCCCGTGTCGAAGAAGCCGCCGTTTTGCTCGTCGGCGAAAAGGGTGATAGCCTCGTCCAACAAGCGCCGTGCCTCACTGAACCAGCGCGCGTCGAAGCTGGCCTCGTAGAGCGCGAGCAGGCCATCCGCGAGGAAGGCGTAGTCCTCCAGGTAGCCGTTGAGATGCGCGTGTCCATCTTTGCAGGTGCGCAGCAGTCGTCCGTCGCGCTGCAATTTGCCCAGCAGAAATTCGGCATTGTTGATCGCCACTTGCAAGTAGTCGGGGCGATCCAGGTAGCGGGCTGCCTCGGCAAAGGCATGCAGCATCAGGCCGTTCCAGGCCGTCAGTATCTTCTCGTCGCGCCCCGGCTTGACGCGCCGCTCGCGCGCCCGGAAGAGCATAGCGCGTCCGCGTGCAAGCGATTCCTGCACGGCTTCCAGGCTCATGTCCATTTCCTCTGCCAGTGTCTCTGCTTCCTCCACGACGTGCAGGATATTTTTGCCCTCGAAATTGCCGCGGCGGCTCACACCATAGTAGCGCGTGAAGAGTTTCGTGTCGTCGGGCAGCAGCGCGGCCTCGATCTCGGCGGGCGTCCAGACGAAGAATTTGCCCTCTTCGCCCTCGCTGTCGGCGTCCTGCGTCGAGTAGAAGCCGCCCTCCGGGGCGGTCATTTCGCGTATCACGTAATCCAGCGTCTCCGTGACGACGCGCTGGTAGAAGGGCCTGCCTGTCACGATATAGGCGTGCAGATAGAGGCGACTGAGCAGCGCGTTATCATAGAGCATCTTCTCGAAGTGTGGCACGAGCCACTGCGCATCGACGGAGTAGCGATGGAAGCCGCCGCCGAGGTGGTCGTAGATGCCGCCATTCGCCATGCCTTGCAGCGATGCCTCGACCATTTCCAGTTCTGACTGTCCCGGCGGCTCGCCCAGTTCACCAGATTGGCGATGCAGATAGATGCGCAAAAGCAGCTCTAACGACATGGTATTGGGGAATTTGGGCGCGCCGCCAAAGCCGCCATGCTGCTCGTCAAAGGCTTCGCTCAATTCGCGGCTGGCCGTGTTGAAGAGCGCCAGCGGCGCGCTATCGTCTACTGGCGCTGCGCGGCGGCGCAAGGCTCTGCTGCTGCTCTGCTGCAAAATGTCGGATAACTGGCCTGCCTGCTCCTCGACCTCCTGGCGGCGCTGCTGGTAAGCGTCGGCGATGCTCAGCAGGATGCTAGGAAAACCCGGCATCTCTCCACCAGCATAGCGGCGGTCGCGCGGCGGGAAGTACGTACCGCCGTAGAACGGGCGGCCATCCGGTGTCAAAAACATGGTCATCGGCCAGCCGCCCTGCCCGCTCATAACCTGTAGCGCCAGCATATAAATAGCGTCGATATCCGGGCGCTCCTCGCGATCGACCTTGATGCTGACAAAGTAACGGTTCATCAGCGCGGCAATCTCTTCATTCTCGAACGATTCGCGCTCCATGACATGACACCAGTGGCAGGCTGAATAGCCCACGCTGAGCAAGATCGGCTTGTCTTCCCGCCTGGCTTTTTGTAATGCTTCCTCGCCCCACGGATACCAGTCCACAGGATTATGCGCGTGCTGCAAAAGATAGGGACTTGTTTCGTCAATGAGCCGGTTGGTATGTCTATGTTGCGCCTGAGTATTGGGATTGTTGGTTGTATCTGGCATGATCTATTTCTCGTTCGTCAATTCGTCGCGAAAATCACTTACTACCGGCACCGATCCATATCCAGCGTTTTCCAGCCCTTTGAGCAATTTATATGCCTGACTGATCGCGTGGGGCGATTGCATGACTTTCGCTCTACAATAAAATTCCCGCGCTTCCTTAACGCTTTCCTCAATTTTGCCAAGCATAAGATTTGCCCTCGCCCAATCTAACGGTATCCATGTATGGAGCCGGGCATCCTGGTCGAGTAGTATCTGTAGGCCGATTTCAGCGCGCATGGCAAGCGTTTTGTGCGGAGCGCCAATTGCCAGGTATCCCCAGCTCTGTTCCGCGAGCGTTGCGCTGATCGGCTTCCACGCATAGACAAAATCGCCGCCATCGTCATACGCGCTATCAAGCGAGTGGGCAATGGTCAGTCCAGTGTCAACAGCTCGCTCGAAATGGAACTCGTCGCTCGCACTGGCGTATACACGCGCTAAGTAGGAGTGAACAAATGCCATGACCTGCTTACTGGCTCCAAATGAGACGTCGCGAGCTTCTTCCAGGAGAGAGACAGCTTCTTGCTTCA
>DATLSW010000392.1:0-7159 GCA_035533955.1 Ktedonobacteraceae bacterium
TCATCAGCGTTTCGGAAAGTACCAAACAGGACGCGGTCAAGTTAGTTGGCATCCCTGCCGGGCGCGTGCAGGTAGCCCATCCGTGTATTGATGAGAAATTTTCGCGCCATCCGTCGTTTGAAGAAGTAGCGGCGTTTCGGCACGCGCGCGGTTACATAGACGGCTTCGTGCTGTATCTCGGCACGCTGGAGCCGCGCAAGAATATTACCACGCTCGTCGAAGCGTATGCGTTGCTACGTAATAGATATGGCAGGCGCGAGAAACTGGTACTGGCAGGAGGCAAGGGCTGGCTTTATGACGCCATCTTCGCGCGCGTCAAAGAGTTGGGACTGACGGAAGAGATCATCTTCCCCGGCTTCGTGTCCGACGATGAGCAGGTCTTGTGGTATACTGCGGCAGCAGCATTTGTGTATCCATCGCTGTATGAAGGCTTTGGCATACCGGTGGCGGAAGCGTTGGCGAGCGGCACGCCGGTTGTGACATCCAATGTCTCCAGCTTGCCCGAAGCCGGGATGGGCGTCGCCTTGACCGTTGAGCCACGCAACGTGGAAGCGCTGGCAGCAGCGATCCATACGGCCCTGACAGATGAGGAGTTACAAGCAAAGACGCGCCAGATGGCCTCTGCCGTCGCGCAGCGCTTCTCGGCGCGGGCAATGGCCGCGGCAACAATCGCTGTATACGAGCAGGCAGCTATATCCCACGCGGCGCACTTATATAACCAACGGGCTACAGTGGTGTAGCGGCGCAATCGATTGCGCCCAGGTGCGATCAAGCGGTCTCAACAGTGGATGACTGGCGCAATCGATTGCGCCGCTACACTATCGCGGTGTTACCTATGTTCGGTAGTAGAGGATGACGTGAAGCGTGAATAGTAGTAAATTATCACCATTAACGAGTATCAGTCCAGATACAGATAGAACAGGGGCCGTCGATATGATGACCACCGGAGCGACCGGTCCTATTATTCAAGCTATCTCTAAACGACGTTTGTATCGCCGCCAATGGCGCATCTTCGGACGAATCGCGCTGATCGTTTTAGACGCTGCGCTCATCGCCCTGGCGTTCTATCTGGCTTATCTCCTGCGTTATTCTGTTATTGGTAATAGTCGATTCTTAAATAATATTCGCACGAATCTCGAGGGCAATATCCCAGCCAGTGGGTTTTATGACGCGCCGCTAAGCTCGTTTGCGCTCCTCGACCTCGGCGTCGTCGTTGTCCTCATAATGCTCTTCACGATCCGCGGCCTCTACACTATCCGTCTGACCGGCACATTGTTTCGCCAGATACGCACCATCGTCGTTTCGGCCACGATCGGCGAGGCGATCCTGATCACCTACTTTTTTGTGTTCCAGCCGCCGTCGAGTTCGCGTTTGATCGCCCCTCTCGTCTGGGTCATTGCAATTATCCTGCTGTCGCTGGGGCGCTTGCTCGTGGCCGGGATTATGAGCATACTTTATCGGCTGGGACTCGCCGAAACGCGCCTGCTCATCGTAGGTTCGGGTCGGCTGGGCAAGGTGATCATGCAGAATATCGCGGCCAATCCCGGCCTCGGCTACGCTATTGTCGGTTTCTTGCATGATACGATCGATCCGCCGGGCGATTTTGGCCGCTTCAGAATGCTTGGCACGCTGGAAGACCTGGGCCTGGTGATCCGCTCGATGCAGGTGGACGAAGTGATTATTGCTTTGCCGTCATCAATGAACGAGCAAGCCATCAAGATGGTACGCCTCTGCGAACGCTTCGGCTCATCCTTCAAGCTCGTACCCGACCTGTATGAACTCTCCCTTTCGCGCATCGATATGGAAACTATCGAGGGCATCCCACTGCTCAATATCAAACAGGTCCCGATGAATACGTGGCAAGACCTGGTAACACGCTTGATCGACGTGACAGGATCGCTGCTCATTCTGGTCCTGAGTACGCCGTTCTGGCTTCTCATCGCGCTGGCGATCCGCCTCGACTCGGCAGGGGAAATCATTTACACGCAGACGCGCATCGGCCAGACAGGGCGTCCCTTCAAGATGTATAAGTTTCGTTCCATGTACAAGAATGCCGAGCAGATGCAGTCTGTGTTGTGGGAGCAAAATGAGGCGCAGGGGCCAATGTTCAAGATCAAAGATGACCCGCGCGTCACGCACGTCGGCAGATTCTTGCGGCGCACCAGCCTGGATGAGTTCCCGCAGTTTCTGAACATCATCAGAGGCGAGATGAGCCTTGTGGGGCCGCGCCCGCCACTGCCCAGTGAAGTCGCGGCCTACCAGGAATGGCAGAAAGAGCGGCTGGCGATTAAACCGGGTCTGACGGGGTTGTGGCAGGTGCGCGGACGCAGCGATATCAGCTTTGACGAAGGGGTGTTAATGGACCTGTACTACATACAAAACTGGTCATTGCACCTGTATTTCCAGATTTTATTCAGAACCATTCCGGCAGTACTGCGCAGGCGAGGAGCGTACTAGATGAAAGTGGCGCTGGTTCACGATTACCTTAACCAGATGGGCGGCGCGGAGCGCGTCGTGCTGACCTTGCACGAGATGTTCCCCGACGCACCCCTCTATACAACGATCTATGATCAGAAGCGCGTCGATGGACGCTTTCGGCGCATAGATATCCACACGACTTTCATGCAGCATTTCCCCCTGGTGATGAGCCATCACCAGCCATACCTGCCATTTTATCCCACGGCCATCGAAACGCTGGACGTGCGTGGTTACGATCTCGTCCTCAGCAGTTCCAGCGCCTTTGCCAAAGGCGTCATCACCAGGCCGGAAACCATGCACATCTGCTACTGCCACACGCCCATGCGCTGGTGCTGGAACTATAACGAATACGTCGAGCGCGAACAGTTGGGAACGATCCCGCGCGCCCTGCTGCCCTACGTGATCACGCGGATGCGCCTGTGGGATCAGCTTACGTCCGCGCGCGTTGACCACTTCATCGCCAATTCGCCGGTGGTAGCCGAGCGCATACGCAAGTATTATCGCCGCGACTCCATCGTTATCCCGCCGCCGGTGGACGCGCAGCGTTTTCTTTTCGATCCGGAAAACCAACCAGAAGACTATTTCCTGGTGGTGAGCCGCCTGATCCCCTACAAGCGCGTCGATCTGGCGATTCAGGCGTGCAATCGCCTCAAGCTGCCCTTGCTCGTCATCGGTGATGGCCGTCAGAAAGAGGCGCTGCAAAAGATGGCAGGGCCGACAATTCGCTTCATGGGCCATCTTTCGGATCAGGAAGTGCTACATTATTTCGCGCATTGCCGCGCGCTCCTCTTTACCAACGAAGATGATTTCGGCATTACTCCGCTCGAAGCTCAGGCATCCGGACGACCCGTCATTGCCTATGGCGCGGGCGGCGCTCTGACTTCCGTCGTCGAGGGCGTCACCGGCGAATTTTTCCGCGAGCAGTCGGTGGAGAGCCTGGCAGCAACCCTGGCAACATTTGATGCGCGCAACTATGATCCTCAGGTCATTCGCAACCACGCGCTCGAATTCGACACGCCGCGCTTCCGCCGCAGAATGCTCCAGTTCATTGAAGCAAAGATGAGTGAAGGCAAAACGCAGCAGCCACACGTTCTACCGGCAACAGATCTCATATCCTGAAGGCTATTGTGAGGAAGGTAAGCAATTCGTGGAAATACGGCAATCTGCGGCGACTATCAGGAATACAATAATGAATTTTCACAAATGCATTCGTGAAAATTCATCATTGTACCGCCTCTACAGAGATAGAAAGAGGAGAAGGTATGCAGAGGCGTCAAGGGCCAGATGAAGAGTTCTGGCAACAGGCGACGGGTCAGCATTATGCATTGTCAAACGGCAACGGCGACTCAACGGGCAAACATAGAGCCGCGCCGCCGCGTCCGTCGAACATGCCGCGCGTGCAGCATCCCCCCACGACGCCGCGCGTCGGACGACCACGGCGCGGCGAACCGCCGCGCCGGAACCGGCGCCGTCGCGCCTTGATCTGGGGCATCGTTCTCGTGATCTGCGCGTTCCTGGCCTGCTTCATCAGTTACGCCATCGTGAACTTTTTCAATGCAACCAACGCCACCGCGAGCGCCGCGCAAGCCGCGACAGGTTTCTTGACCGCTGTGCAAGAAAAGGATTATCACACGGCTTATAACGATCTGGCAGCCACCGTCACTATCGGGATGCCAGAAAACCAGTTCACCGAGCAGGCGCAACTCGACGATAGCTGCTATGGCCCCGTTACAAGCTACAGCGAAGTGGCGGGCAGCGCGTCGGTGCAGAACAACTCACAGAGCTATACGTACACGATTACACGCGGCAAGACAACCTACACGCTGCAACTGACGCTGCAACAGGACGAGCAGGGCAACTGGAAAGTCAGCAACTTCGGCAATAGCAATGACCTGGGGCCAGCGACACCGGGAGCTTCGGGGTGCAATTAGCGACGCGGGCCTGGCTCTTTCCAGGCATAGACGTTATTACATTCCCTGCATTACCGCGTTAGTATCTTGTTCTTCGTGCGTCTCAAGGTCAGGGATGGCAGTAGTTGGGGAAACGTCTGTTACTGCTGTATCTGAGACCTCGGAGTGTGCCGGTTCAGACTCGGAGTTGCCGTCGTTGCCGCCATTCGGTCCTCCTAATTCGATACGCACGCCGCGCTGGCGGTGGCGATAGTCGATCCAGATGATGAGACCGGTCATCGCCAGAGCGACCACGCCGATGCCGATGAGCTTGTAGAAATGGCCGCCGACGCCGACGCCCGACAACAAGAAGGCCAGGAAGCCAAAAACCAGTGAGAAGCCGTACAACAAATAGCAGATTTGCCGCACGCTCAAGCCGGTTGCCAGGAGGCGGTTTTGCAGGTGCGACTTGTCGAAATGCCAGGGACGCTGGCCGCGCCGGATGCGATTGATGATCACCACCGCGACATCCATGATGGGAATACCCAGTACCATCAACGCCGAGGCAAGCTTGGCCCCGCCCATGATCGAGAGGACCGCCAGCCCCAGCCCCAGGAACATCGAGCCGGTATCGCCCATGAAAATCTTCGCCGGGTTCCAGTTGTGCGGCAGGAAGCCAAGCGTCGCGCCTGTGAAAATGGCCGACAGGATGGCGATACTGTCCTGTTTCAGCAGGACGCTGATCAGCGTGATAAACAGACCGGCAATGGTAACAACGCCAGTCGCCAGCCCATCCATGCCGTCGATCCAGTTGACCGTGTTCATCATACCCACGATCCAGAACCAGGTCAGCAGCACAGCCGGGATGGCCGCGAAGGTGATAACGACGTGCGCTAACGGGCTGAGCGGGTGGATAAAGAGAAAGATGGTCGGCTGCTGATACCAGGGCGTACTCGCGTGGATGGCAGTGACTCCGAAGGGATTGTTGAAGCCGAAAAGCAGGACGCCGTAAAAGAGACCATCCCACGGTCCCAGCATAATAATGACGGCGACAGACTGCGCGATGATTTTGATCAGCGGGCTGAGTCCGAAAATGTCGTCGATCATATGCACCAGCACCATAAGTGCGCCAGCAGCGATCAGGAGCCAGTAAATAATGACCTCGTTATTTGAACCGGGAGAGTAAAATAGCAGGGAGGCCAGCACGAAGCCGAGGAAGATGCCGACGCCGCCCAGGCGCGGCGTCGGTCTGGTGTGGATACGGCGAGCCTCTGGATAATCCAGCCAGCCCATTTTGAAGCAAAAAGCTCTGATTCCGAATGTTAGCACATAGACCAGGAGGAATGCCGCAACCGGGCCAATGACGAGCAGAGCGACATTCGAAAAATGCAGCGGTACAATCAACCAGAGCCTGAGCGAAATAATACTAGCCTGCACCATAAACAATACTCCGTATCATGAAGATGATCCCGATATCAACTGTGTTATGCGTGGTTCGATTATAAGCTTCTCTTTGAGAGAACGCAACGGTATAGCCCCTTTATCATACCTATTCACCTGGTAAAACGTAGAATTGATTGCAAACGTCGCGGTGAATGTCTGATGTGCTATGAAAAATGTCCACTGGCATGTCATTCTGAGCGGAGCGAAGAATCTCCTGTGAGCCATCGTGATCAGCCGCCCGCACCAGATTCTTCGCTCCGCTCAGAATGACATGGCCGGGCCAGTTGTTTTATGCCGCACCATGTTCGTGAACCTACGCGGAGATTCTTGCTACTCACGAAATAGCAAGACCATGAGAAGAGCGAAGGAATGAGCGCAGCATGGAGCAAATTTGTGTCGCGGCGGAGGAGACCGAGCGGATGAGTGGAACAACACCGCCGACCAGAGACGACCGATCACTGGTAGCGAGCATCGCCGTGGGCGACAGGGAAGCGCTGGCCGAGTTGTACGCGCGTTATCAGCAGTCGTTGTATAGCTATTTGCTGCAACTGACGCCTGATCATGGTCTCGCCGAGGAGATGCTCCAGGATACGCTGGTAGCCGCGTGGAAGAGCGCGCACAGCTTCGAGGGGCGCTCAACCGTGTTGACGTGGCTCATCGGCATCGCCCGGCGGCAGGCGCACAACACGCTGCGTCAGCGCAAGCTCCCGCTTGCTGACGAGGCTGAACTTGCCTGCATGGCATCGTCCGAACCAGAACCGGAGGCGTTCGCGCTCAATAACCTTGCGCGTAATGAACTGCTCGCGGCGTTCAGACTGCTTCCCGCGCTGCATCGCGAAGTGCTAACGCTGGCGCTGGTGCAAGAACTTTCGTATGAGGAGATGGCAACAATCCTCGGCGTTCCTACAGGAACCGTCAAGAGCCGTCTCAGCAACGCGAAACGCATGGTACGCGCGCTGCTCGTGGCAAAAGAGGAGGCAGAATCATGACATCACAAAACATACAACTGCACGATCAGCAGCACATTGCTGATCTTCTGCCTGCCTATGTCAACGGAACGCTCGATCCCGTAACAGTCACGCGCGTGCGCGAACATCTTCTGGCCTGTGAAGCGTGCCGCGGCGAACTGGCAACATGGGAGACATTACGCGACGCGACTCGCGCGGCTATCGCCACCGCTCCGCCGCCCTCCACCAACGTGCTGAACCAGGCGTTGGCGGCCATTGACCGCGAATCCGTAGGGGCGCGGGCTTGCCCCGCCCAATTGTCGGACGTCATTGCTCACCAGGGCGGGGCAAGCCCCACCTACTCCAACTAAATATCCTAAAAAGGTTGAGAAACGAAGAAAA
>DATLSW010000393.1:0-9646 GCA_035533955.1 Ktedonobacteraceae bacterium
CACAAGCTCTGTTGCTTCCCTGACCAACGCTGCCTCATTGAACGTCTTTATCCATCATAGTAACCCCGCGAGCGGGTACCGCCAACGATGACTCCGGCGAGCAATGTCAGGTCGCCGCGAAATCCTGGTTCCAACGCTGGACCTCTCGTAGAGGCTGTGGCAGATCTTCATGAGATGAAGATCAAGTCCCAGCCCATTTCTCAGGAGGACGACGGATGAACACCCAAACTAGCTCTATTACCTCATTATCATTACCCGTCTCCCAGACGGGCTGCGTCTCCCAGACGGGCTGCGTCCCCCAGACTGACTGCCCAGGCACGGTGCCGCGCTACCCTCTCTATGATCCGCGTTGGGAGCATGATGCCTGCGGCACAGGCTTTGTCGCGCATATCTCCGGCGCGGCCACGCACGAACTGGTGCTGACTGCCCTGGACGCGCTGGCTCATCTGACGCATCGCGGCGCGCAGGACGCTGATGCCGCGACCGGCGACGGCGCGGGCATCCTGACTCAACTGCCGCGCGTTTTGCTGTGCGCCGAACTTGCGGAACAGGGCATTACCATTGCCCATCCAGACGACCTGGCCGTCGGGATGATCTTCTTGCCCTCGTTGGCACAAGCGCCGCAAGCCCACAACGCCTGCCGGCGTATCATTGAAGACGCCTGCCGTGAGACCGGCGTACCTATTCTCACCTGGCGCGCGCCTCCCATCGACGAGACGGCACTGGGAACACGCGCCCAGGCCACCGCGCCAACAATAGCCCAGATTATGCTGCTGCGTCCCAGCAACCTGACGCCGCTGCAGTTTGAGCGCGCCCTCTACCACGCGCGTCGCCTGATTGAACAGCGTCTGCGCCAGCAGCAGGTCGAAGATTGCTATATTGCTTCTCTTTCTAGCTTGACTATCGTCTACAAAGGCTTGCTTTCTGCCGCCGATCTGCCGCGTTTCTATCGCGATCTTGCCGATCCTCGCTATGCCAGCGCCTTTGCCATCTTCCACCAGCGTTACAGCACCAATACGTTCCCCTCGTGGTCTCTGGCGCAGCCCATGCGCCTGCTGGCTCACAACGGCGAGGTCAATACCATCCAGGGCAATCGCCAGTGGATGCAGGCGCGCGAAGGCGCGCTTTTCTCCGCGCAATGGGGCAGCGCACTGCAAGACCTGTTACCGGTAATCGACGCGCGCGGCAGCGACTCGGCGCAACTGGACAACGCGCTGGAACTGCTCCAGCAAAGCGGGCGTGACCTGTTGCACAGTATGCAGATGCTGGCGCCGCCTGCCTGGGAACAGGATGCCGCGCTATCCCCGGCGCAGCGCGCGTGGTGCGAGTATCACGCCGGTATCGTTGAGCCGTGGGACGGCCCGGCGGCGCTCGTCTTCAGCGATGGGCGCGTTGTCGGCGCGGCCCTGGATCGCAACGGCCTGCGCCCGGCACGCTACTCGCTGACGTCTCACGGTATGCTTGTGCTGGCCTCGGAAGTCGGAGTGGTAGACAGCGAGGCGCATGATATCGTGGAAAAGGGCCGCCTGGGACCGGGTGAGATGCTGGCCGTTGATCTGGCGCGCGGCGTCATCTTGCGCGACGCTGAGATCAAAGCCGCGCTGGCCGCGCGCCAGCCCTACCAGCAATGGCTCGATACGTACCTGCTGCGCCTGTCGGATCTTTCGCTCGCCGGTGCGACCGCCGGAGGTCGTCCCGCCTTGCCCGTACCCGACGCCGCGTTATTCGATCAGCAGAGCCTTTTTGGATATACGCACGAAGATATCGAATTCGTGTTGCGCCCTATGCTGAAAGAGCAGAAGGAGCCGTTGTGGAGCATGGGTGATGACGCGCCCCTGGCCGCGCTCTCCTGCCAGTCGCGCTCACTGGCCGATCATTTTCACCAGCGTTTCGCCCAGGTCACGAATCCGCCTATTGATCCGCTGCGCGAGCGCTGTATGATGTCGCTCGATGTCTACCTGGGACGACGCCAGAACCTGCTGAGCGAGACCCCCCTGCACGCGCAACTGCTGCACCTCGAATCGCCGCTCCTGACGTCCGCGCAGGCAGAGACGGTACGCGGACTCAAAGCCAGCGGTTTTCTGCTGCGCACGCTTGACGTGGCCTTTGACGTTGCCGGGGAAGCAGGCTCCAACCTGCCTGGGGGACAGGTCATAGAAGCAGCCCTTGATCATCTGGAACGCGAGGCCATCTCCGCCATCGCCGACGGCGTGACGCTGCTCATCCTCAGCGACCGCGGCGCAAATCCGCAACAGGCGCCTCTGCCGATGCTGCTGGCAATCGGCGCGGTTCACCAGTGTCTCATGCGGCGTGGCCTGCGCACGTATGCCTCGCTGATTTGCGAAACCGGCGCGGCCTGGGACGTTCACCAGGTCGCGCTGCTGCTGGGCTATGGCGCGGAGGCCGTCGTACCCTGGCTCGCCATCGAGAGCGTGCAGGCGTTGGCGGGAGAGCGTCACCTGGAACACCTGACGCCGCCGCAAGCCGAAGCCGTCTACATCCACACGCTGGAGGAGGGATTGCGCAAAGTTATGGCGCGCATGGGCATCTCGACCATGCGCAATATCATTGGCGCGGGGCAATTCGAGATCATGGGCTTGAGTCCAGAGATCATCGAGCGCTGCTTCGCCGGATCAGCCGCGCATCCGGGATCGATCGGCTATAACGCCCTGGCCGAACCCATCATGCAGAGGGGGGCAGAGACGGACAAGGACAGTAGAGGCGTAGGCTTGCCCCACCCGTCCCTACGCGAGGAACGGGCGGGCAGAGCTTACGCCCCTATGGAGCGGCGGCGCAAGCATTTCGACATGGGGCGTTATCGCTTTCGCCGCGATGCCGAATATCATGCCTTCAATCCTGTTCTGGTGCGCGCGCTGCAACAGGCTGCGCGCAGCGGGGACGTTGAGGACTATCGCCGCTTCACCGCGCTCATCTACCAGCGACCACCTACGACGCTGCGCGATCTGCTCTTGTTCAAACATGTAGCGGCCCCCCTTGTGGGGGTCGGACCCATTCCGCTCGAGCAGGTCGAGCCAATGGAGGCGATTCGCGCGCGCTTCGTCGTCTCGGCCATGTCTATCGGCGCGTTGAATGCCGAGACGCATCGCACGATTGCTATTGCCATGAATAGTATCGGTGGGCGCAACAATACTGGCGAAGGCGGCGAAGACCCTGACTGGTATCACGAGCAAATCGATGGTTATGCCATCAGCAGCAAGATCAAGCAGGTGGCCTCGGCGCGTTTTGGCGTGACGACGGAATACCTGGTGCGCGCGGAGGAGCTTGAGATCAAGATGGCGCAGGGATCAAAGCCAGGAGAGGGCGGCCAGTTGCCGTCCAGCAAGGTCACGCCCTTTATCGCCCGACTGCGACACACCGCGCCGGGCGTGACGCTGATCTCGCCGCCGCCGCATCACGATATCTACAGCATCGAAGATATCGCCCAGTTGATCTACGATCTGCGACAGGTGAACCCGCGCGCGCGCATCGGCGTCAAGCTGGTCTCGTGCGCGGGCGTCGGCACGATTGCCGCCGGCGTTGCCAAAGCCCATGCCGACTATGTGTTGATCAGCGGGCATGACGGTGGTACGGGCGCGTCGCCCCTGCAATCCATCAAACACGCCGGCATCTCCTGGGAATTTGGGCTGGCGGAGGCGCAGCAGGTCTTGTTGCGCAATGGGCTGCGCCAGCGCGTCACGCTGCGCGTGGACGGCGGCTTCAAGACGGGACGCGACGTGGTGATCGGGGCCATGCTGGGAGCGGAAGAATTCGGCTTTGGCACGGCGGTTCTGGTCTCGTTGGGCTGCGATATGGCGCGCCAGTGCCATCTCAACACCTGCCCGGCGGGCATCGCCACGCAGCGCGAAGATCTGCGCGCGAAGTTCAGCGGACAGGCGCAATACGTGATCAACTACTTGACGAGCGTGGCCGCGGAAGTGCGTGAGTTCATGGCGAGCCTGGGCATTGCGCGCTTCGATGATCTGATCGGGCGCGCCGATCTCTTGCAGGCGGATAGTGCGGCCACCGTTGATCTGTCGCCGCTGCTCGTGGCGGCTCCAGGTATGGCCGATCCCGCGTATGCGCCGCGCGAGACACAGGCGCGTATTCACACCGCTTCGCGTCTCAACGATCTGCTGGTCGAGGAGGCGGAACAGGCGCTGCGCGGCGACGGCAGCATGCTGATTCAGCATCCTATCCACAACGCCGATCGCGCCATCGGGGCCAGCCTCGCCGGGGAGATCGCGCGCCGTTACGGCAATGGTGGGCTGCCGGGAAACAGCGTCACCTGCGCCTTCCACGGCTCGGCAGGGCAGAGCTTTGGCGCGTTCTGCCTGCCCGGCCTGCGCCTGATCTTGCACGGAGACGCCAACGATTACGTCGGCAAGAGCATGACCGGCGGGCAGATCGTGATCGCGCCGCCGCCCGACGCCGGTTTCGCGGCGCATCGCAACACGATTATCGGCAACACCGTTCTCTATGGCGCGACGGGCGGGCAACTCTTCGCCGCCGGGCGCGCGGGCGAGCGTTTCGCGGTGCGCAATAGTGGGGCGCTGGCGGTCGTCGAGGGTGTAGGCGCGCACGGTTGCGAATACATGACCGGCGGCATGGTCGTTGTGCTGGGCGAAACGGGGCCGAACTTCGGCGCCGGTATGTCCGCCGGGGTCGCCTACGCGCTGGACACGAAGGGCATCTTCCCCACGCGCTGCAACAGCGAGATGGTGGAGCTACGGCGTCTCGACGATGCCGACGAGATCGAGGCGCTGCGCTCCGTCATTTATTGGCATCGCCAGAAGACGCGTAGCTGGCGCGCGGCGCAGGTGCTGGCGGAATGGAGCAGGATGCAGCGCCTCTTCTGGCGCGTCTCCGCCTTCCATTATCCACAAACCGCCTGCGACTTTGTCCTCGCGTATAGTGAGGTGCATGATATGTCGCTCGCGCGAATCTGAAAGAGTGCATTAAAGGAAGGGCTAGCAACGACAAACGCGCGCGTTTGTCGTTGCTAGCCCTTCCTTTAGAGGAATCCTATAGGAGAATCCTAATAGCCGCCGCCGGTGGTAGGAGCCGTGGTAGGAGTTGCGGTAGGAGTAGTTTGCGCCCCTCCTTGCTTCGCGAGACTGGGCGTGGCGACGAACCATTTCCCACCAATGCCCTCGCCGTTGGTTTGACCGGAAGCGCTATCGCCGGAGAAGATGTAGAGCGGGTGGCCGTTGTACTCGACTTGAGTGCCGTTACCATCGGATACCGCGCTCAACGTGCCGGGAAGCGTGCCGGATGCAGTGGGCGAGCCGCTGCCAGAGAAGAGCAGAGGCGGCCAGGCAGAGATGCACCCGGCAGCGCAAGCCGCCGTGGTAGATGTATCGGGCGTAAAGTAGTACAGCGTCTTGCCCTGCGCGTCGGTCAAGATGGTCTCAGATTTGCCGCCTACCGTGGCGGTGGCCGTCATAACCACTGCTCCGGTTGGGGCCGTGGTGGCTGTTGAGGCGGTTGTCGGCGCGGTGGTGGGCGTCGTGCCACTGGAACTGCCGGTGCTGCCGCCAGAACTGCCGCAGGCAGCAAGCAGCAGACCTAACGCCAGGAATATGATCGCCGGGAAGGTACGTTTGAACATAGGTCAGGGTCTCCTCGTCATATTATGAACAGTTGTATCTAAGAATAAAGAACGGGGGTATTGCTCCCGATAGCTTCTAGCGATGCCGCCAGGAGCAATATGCCCTCAACCCCGTTGTCTCAATAATATCTACGCGAGGAGGTTACACCCACCGGTTAACACGGTTATAACGCACGCCCCCCGGTGACTTCCAGCACGATGCCGGAGACGTAGTTGGCGAGCGGTGAGGCCAGGAAGAGCATCGGCCCGGCGGCTTCTTCCGGCGTGCCGGGGCGGCCCAGCGGGATCAGCATGGGAGCCATCTGGCGCATCTGGTCGGGAACGCCCAACTGAATTTCCTGGCCCTCGCGCACGACTTTTTCGGCCTGCTCTTTGGCAGCCGTCAGGCGCGTCTCGATGAAGCCGTAGCAGACGCAATTGACCTGCACGTTGTAGCGGCCCCATTCTTTTGCCAGCGTCTTCGTCAGGCCGGTCACGCCCGCTTTGGCCGTGGAGTAGTTGGCCTGTCCGGCGTTGCCATAGACGCCTGATACCGAGGTGACGTTGACCACTTTGCGCGGGTTGGCGCGCCCGCTGACCGCCTGCTCCTTTTTTGCGGCCTCGCGTATAAACTGCGACGCCTCGCGCAGGATGCGGAACGGCGCGGTGACATGCACATCGAGCATGGCCGTCCATGCCTGATCGGTCATGTTCTGGATGACGGCATCCCAGGTGTAACCCGCGTTGTTGACGATGATGTCCAGGCCGTGATAGGTGTCGAGTGTGGCCTCGATCAATTGCGCCGGAAAGGCCGCGCTGGTGACATCGCCCGCCAGCACGATAGCCTGCCCGCCAGCATTGCGGATCGCCGCCGCCGTCTCTTCCGCCGGAGCGGGATCGAGATCGCTGACGACGACGAGCGCGCCCTCGGCGGCGAACAGCTTCGCGGCCGCTGCGCCGATGCCGCGCCCCGAACCCGTTAAAATAGCGACTTTGCCATCAAGCATTCCCATGATTCTGTATGCCTCTTTTCTATTATGCGAATAATCCGGCTTATTTGTGTGCTATGAAACACGCCCTCCGGCCTGTCATTCTGAGCGCAGCGAAGAATCTCTCGTGAGCCATCGTGATCAGGCGCCCGCTTCCGATTCTTCGCTGCGCTCAGAATGACAGGCCGGGCCAGTTTTTTATGGCTTGCTGTGCTGTGGTGGCGCAATTGATTGCGCCTGAATCGGCCACACAGGCGCAATCAATTGCGCCACCACATTCAGATGGCAGCATTTTATGCGCCTCGGTGCGGCAGCGCGGCCACGAATGTACCAGCGACCTTCACATCGCCGTCTTGATCGGCGGCCTGCACCTTGCCCGCGATATAGCCCTGGCCGTCTTGCTCGTATTTTTCGGTGATCGTCCCTGTGCAAGTGATCACGTCGTCCAGGTGGGTCATGCCCTTGAAGCGCACGCCGAATTTCTTCAGCGCCGTCGGCCCGACATAGTCGCTCAACATTTGCCCGACAAATCCCATGATCAGCATGCCGTGCGCGATGATGCCGCCGACGCCGATCAGCTCGCCAAATTTGGGATTGGTGTGGAGCGGGTTGAAGTCGCCGGACGCGCCCGCGTAGCGCACCAGTTGCTGGTGCGTCACCCCGCCCTTGGTCAGTTTGGGTACGGCGTCGCCGACCTGCACGTCCTCATAATACATTTTTGCCGGAGCGGCAGTATTGGTTGCCATGATCTATTCTCTTTCTGTGGCTATTCGCGCACGATGACCACTTCACGCGCGTTCAAGACCGGCTCGCCGCGCTGATTCGTGTAGCGCGTCTCCATCGTCACGATATCCATCGAGCCGCCGCTGCCCTGGCGCGTCTTGCCGTCGGCAATCGTTGTGACGCCCGTCAATACATCGCCCGGCTGGATGAGCGCGAGATATTCGTATTCTTCCTCGCCGTGCAAAATGCGCATGACGTTGAGGCCCAGGCCGAGCAGTTCGCCGCCGAGGTTGGTATTGCCCCAGAAGCCAAACATCGTCGCCGCGGTGGGAAAGAGCGGCACGTCGTCATAGCCCGCCTCTTGCGCCGCCGCGCGGCTCTGGTAGATCGGGTTATCGTCGCCGATGGCAATCGCCAACTCGCGTATCTTGCCGCGCTCAACCTCGATAATGAACGGTGGGAAGCTGTGTCCTATTTTACTTTTGTCGAACATAGACAAAGGTTCTCCTTTGCTTGAATTACCTGAAAGAAATCCGTAGGGGCGTGCAGCCTCTCTGGGAGAGAGGTAATATGCCCCGCCCTGGTTAGGGCAACGTCCGATCAACTATGCTCAAGTTTAGGGCGGGGCAAGCCCACGCCCCTACAGGTCTCTCAGCTATGTCAACAGTATGTGGTCTCGCGGCGGCAAATGTCAAGGTGGCTTTATTTCGCGACCCAACCGCCATCGACGAGCAGGTCGGTGCCGGTGATGAACGAGGCGGCGTCGCTTGCCAGGAAATAGATGGCCTCGGCGATCTCGCGCGGGTCGGCCCAGCGGTTGAACGCCTGCTCCGCCTCGCGCTCGCGCTTGAGTTCGGCGAACGAGCGGCCTGTGCGTTGGGACTCCAGCGTGACATCGCCGCGCAGCATGGGCGTATCTACCGAGCCGGGGCTGATCGAGTTGACGCGGATGTGATGCGCCGCCTCTTCCCAGGCCAGCGCGCGCGTGAAGGCCAGGATCGCGCCTTTGCTCGCGCCGTACAGCGCGTGTTCCGTCTGCCCGACATGGCCCGAAACCGAGGCCATGTTGACGATACTGCCGCCGCCCTGGCCGCGCATGATGGGCAGGACGTGCTTGCAGAGCAGAAACGTCCCGCCCAGGTTCACGTCCATCACGCGGCGAAACTCGTCCCACGCCGTCTCCACGAGCGGCTTGACCAGCACGATACCTGCCACGTTCAATAGAACATCGATGCGCCCGAAACGCTCAAGTGTCGCTGTAATCGCCGCCCGCACGCTGGCCTCGTTGGCGATGTCGCCGTGATAGAAGACGCACGCGCCGCCGGCGTGGTTGATCTCGTCGCAGACCTGCTGGCCCTCCGCCAGCGCATCGATGGCCGCGATACTGTAGCCGCGTTCCGCGAAGAGGCGCGCTGTGGCCGCGCCGATACCGCGCGCCGCGCCTGTCAACAGGACCACGCGCCGCGCCGGTTGTGTATCGGTCATAGTTCGTTCTCCAGTGCTTACATACCCAACATCAGCCGGGTCTCTTCGGCGGTGGCGATCGCGCGGCCCAGGCGGTGCGCCAGGTCGGCCACGTCGGCGACCAGTTCGTGCGTTTCGGCCACTTTGCCGTCACGGTACGGGTAATCTTCCGTGCCGACGCGCACATGATCGCCGTTGACGATGGCCGCGGCCAGGATGGTTTTCTGCTCCGATCCCATGATGCTGACGTTGATGATGCTGCCATCCGGCATTAACCGCCGCCGGTAAAGGTATTCTTCCAGCGTGGGCGGCGACCAGGAGCCGCCGGGCCAGCCGAAAAAGAGCGTGGCGAAATACGGCGCGTGCAACAGCCCTTTGTCGATCAGATAGCGCGTGTTCCAGATTGAACCGGCGTGCCAGATCTCCAGTTCCGGTTTGACATGATAGTGGTTGCACAGGCGCATGTATTCCTCTAACTCCTCGCGTGGGTGCAGCACATGCACGTCCAGGCCCACGAACGCCTCGTCGTGGTGGCTGGTGATCATGGAGATCATATCCGAATGCTCCGTCCACACGGGCATACGGTCGGGAATGGGCAGGCTCGACAGGCCGCACTGGACGACCAACTTCGTCTGCTGGCGCACGGCCTGGATCACGGCGGCCCATTGACCTTCGGCGTGCGTGTGAAAGATGCGCGCGCCCGCTTCCTCGCAGCGCCGCGCCTCGGCGGCGATCTCCTCTGCCGCGCGCGGATAAGGCACATCCGGCGCGAGCCAGCAAATATTGGGCGTCGCGGTGATGATCAAGGGATTCATACATAGCTCCTTTTATTCCACTATACTCAGCCATGTTGCGTCGTGTCAAGTTGATCATCTCACGAAGA
>DATLSW010000394.1:0-2688 GCA_035533955.1 Ktedonobacteraceae bacterium
CGTTTCACCGCCATTCAAATCAGCCGGCTTGCCTGACGGGATCAGCGATGCTAGCACGCGGCCCGTAGCGCAATCGTAAATCTCGACCTGTCCGGCATTATACGTCGCTAACTCGCGACCATCGGGCCGCCAGGCAACGAAATTTTCGGAGGAAGATTGTCCAGATAGTAATTTCGCCAGAATACCGGCGAGCGCCTTGTCGCGGATGGCGAACGTTGTCAGTTGATCCATACCCAGGCTGACCAGTTCCTGGTGGCTGGGTGACGGCTGACGCGGAACAACGAAACGTCCAACCGTGTAAACCTGATCAATGAAATAGCGGCCATCGGGAGACCAGGCGGCAAACTGCGTATTCCAGGTGAAAAATTTGACCGGGAGCGTCGGTCCGAGAGGATATTGTTGCGTCACGTAATCAGCAAAGCCGGGTTGCCAGATAGTAAACGTGGGATCGCCATCGGGATTGCCGATAGTACCATGCGCGGGCTGAGATTCAGGTTCCAGTACGCCATTCGCGTCCCAGCGATAGGCAGAAGCGGGTTGAAGATTGACGATTGGCGCGAATTGCTGTGACGAGGAAGCAGGCTGTTTGCTATAATAGACTACTCTCGGCGCTCCGCGCGTGAGATCCCATTCGAGAAAGCTGGATGGTGAATTTCCCCGCTTATCTTGCCAGAGCATGACACGCTGTCCATCTCCGTTCGGCGCGAGGAGCAATACCCCGGCATAGATTGGTCCTATCTCATCAGTATTGAACGAGACGGCCAGTTCCTGCCCATCAGGAGACCAGACGATGCTGCCGAGATTGACGGAAGAAGCGCTTGCTGATCGCGCACCATGATGCTTCAAGGTAGAGAGAATCAGGGTATCGAGCCGCATCTGCCTGATAAGTTTCTGTGAAACGGCATTGTAGATGTTGACTTGCAGCGAAGGTGGCGGGCCGGGCATCAGCGGACAATTCTGACCATAGCCCAGCACGGCCACCTGTTTGCTGTCCGTCGACCAGGCAGCGTCAATCAGGCAGGCCAGGCCGTCCTGCTGCGGGCTGGGCGGCGGCACATAGAAGCCACTGGCGCGAGTCGGCACGGGCTGCGCGACAACATCAGGCCGCACCTGGGCCGCCAGCCAGGAGAAACCGCCGCTCGCGCTCAGCAAGACAACAAAAGCCGCGAGCAAGATTGTCGATGTCGCGGCCACCTGCACGCGCCGCTGGCGCAAAAAAGGTAACGGCGGATGCGCCGCCGGGGCTTCAGTCATGCTATCCTTTACGCGATGGGCATTGGCCCGCGGCTGGGAAGCATCCAGGTCTACGATCTCGACGTGATCATCGCTGCTATGGTCTGATTGTACCTGATCGGGATCATTCATCTTCATTAGTCATTATGCCACAAACTGTGGCGGCGCAATTGATTGCGCCGCCACACTCCCACCTGATTGTACGCATTTTCGTCATTGCGCCCATGTCACGCGCAGATCGAAGCCGCGTTTGCGAAATTCTTCCACGAAGAGCGGCCCCGGCACGGCCAGTTCGACGGGAACGCCGCCGCTGGGCGTCTGCTGGCGTGCGATGAACGCGGCCATGATGGCGGCGTGCCATCCAGTGGTACGCTCCATCGCGGTAAAGCCCGTCGCCTCATCGTAGTAATCGAAGAGATCGGCGGTAACTGTGCGTTCCTGCCCATCTTTCAGGCCACGCCCAACAATACGGATGATCACCATGTCGCGGTCTTCCGGGCGGGCGAGAATCTGCGGTTCGAGCAGAGCGTGCAGAACATGACGCGGGATCACAGACGCGCCAGATCATAAGCGGCAGCCGTACCCTGGCGCCCTGAACCAATAATCGCGTGACGAAGCCCCATCGGTTGTTTGCTCCTCTGAGTTAAAGATATCCTACAAACAGGGTATGATATTTGGCCGGAGATGTAAAGTCAGCTCAGCCTGTATATCAGGATCAGGTCTCCGCGGATAAGGCCGGGGTTTTATACAGACTACCGTAACAGTGAAGGTTCGTTGTAATGTGTTCAATCGTGGGAGAGACGCTGGCGTCTCTCCCACATCCTTTGTCACGCGCCGCGCGTGCGGAAGAACTCCTGGCCGCCCAGAAACGGGCGCAGGGCAGTCGGGATGCGCACGCTGCCATCGGCTTGCTGGTGAATCTCTAACAGAGGCAGCAAGATGCGCGGCGAGGCGATGGCCGTATTGTTCAGCGTATGCACAAAGCGCACTTTGCCCTCTTCGTCACGATAGCGCAGGTTGGCGCGGCGCGCCTGCCAGTCGTGGAAGTACGAACACGAATGCGTCTCGCGGTAACGCTGCTCGCTGGGCAACCAGCATTCGAGGTCGTACATGCCTACTTTGCCGTCGCCCATGTCGCCGGTGCAGACGTTGACGACGCGATAGGGCAATTCGAGCGCCTGCACAAGTTCTTCCGAGTTCGCCAGCAGCGTATTATGCCAGCGCACCGACTCTTCATGATCGGCCTTGCAGATAACGTACTGCTCAACTTTGTTGAACTGGTGGACGCGGAAGACGCCGCGCGTATCCTTGCCATAGGTTCCGGCCTCGCGGCGGAAACAGGGACAGAAGCCGACAAAGCGCATGGGCAGGTCTTCAAACTTGAGAATCTCATCCTTGTACATGCCGGTAATCGCAACCTCGGCAGTGCCAACGAGGAAGGTATCATCATTTTCA
>DATLSW010000395.1:0-7581 GCA_035533955.1 Ktedonobacteraceae bacterium
GCGCGGCGTTCCTGGTAAAGATGTCACGCAGCATCTTTCCCACCTGGCGCGTGGATTCGTGGAGTTCTGCTGCCGGTTTGGGAACGTCAATCGCGTAATCGGTGAAGGGCGGAATATCGAGATCAACTAACAGTTTGCCCCCGTTCGCGTGCGGATTCGCGCCCATGCGGCGATCTCCCGCGGGAGCAAGGGCGGCCAGTTCGGGGATCAGGCGGCCTTGCTCGTCAAACGTCTCTTCTGGCCGGTAGCTGCGCATCCAGTTCTCCAGGATACGCAGATGTTCAGGATTTTCTCGCACGTCGGCGACTGGAACCTGGTGCGCGCGAAATGTGCCTTCGATGGGAACGCCGTCGATTTCTTTAGGGCAAGTCCAGCCTTTGGGCGTGCGCAGGACGATGACGGGCCACGTTGGGCGTTTTGTAGGGGCCCGATTTATCGCGCCCGCGCGCGCGTCATCTTGATAGGTGCGGATGCGCTCATAGCACGTCTCCAGCGTTTCAGCGAAGGCGCGGTGCATTTGCATGGGATCGTCGCCTTCCACGAAATAGACCTCGTAGCCGTGTCCAGTCAGCAGGTGACGGATCGCGTCGTCGTGTTCTCGTCCCAGCACGGTTGGGCCAGAAATCTTGTAACCGTTCAAGTGTAAGATGGGCAGAACGGCCCCATCACGCGCCGGATTCAAAAACTCAATGCTTTTCCAGGCTCCTTCAAGCGGTGCGGTCTCCGCTTCGCCATCTCCAACCACGGCGACCACCAGCAGTTCAGGGTTGTCGAAGGCGGCCCCAAAGGCGTGAGAAAGCACGTAGCCGAGTTCGCCGCCTTCGTGTATGGAGCCGGGCGTCGGCACGCTCACATGGCTTGGCACGCCGCCCGGCGTGGAAAACTGGCGAAACAGGCGGCGCATCCCTTCGCTATCCTGAGTGATTTCTGGATAAATCTCTGTGTATGTTCCCTCGAGATAGACGTTTGCCAGCATGGCAGGCCCGCCATGTCCTGGCCCCGCCAGATAGATCGTATCGACGTCATGATCCTGGATCAGGCGGTTCAGGTGAGCATAAATGAAACTGAGGCCGGGCGATGTTCCCCAGTGGCCGAGCAGGCGCGGCTTGATATGCTCTGGTTTGAGCGGCTCTCTGAGCAATGGGTTGTCCCGTAAGTAGATCTGGCCGATGGTCAGGTAGTTGGCGGCATTCCAATATGTGTTCAGCCGGTTAAGGCGCGTTTGATCAATTTGTAGCAATGCTCTTCTCCTTATTCTGAGTTCGGTATGTGTACGATGAAAAGCGGGCGCAATCGTGTCTATTATGACTCTATCGTATCATAGCACGCCATAAAAAACTGGCCCGGCTATGTCATTCTGAGCGGAGCGAAATTCCGAGTTCGGTATGAGTACGATGAAAAGCGGGCGCAATCGTGTCTATTATGACTCTATCGTATCGTAGCACGCCATAAAAAACTGGCCCGGCTATGTCATTCTGAGCGGAGCGAAGAATCTCCCGTGAGCCATCGTGCTCAGTCGCCCACTTTAGATTCTTCGCTCCGCTCAGAATGACATGCTAGTGGGTGTTTATCATAGCAAGGAAAATCCAATATGATGAAACAGAAGCAGATCTCGGCGCAAGAACTGGGCATTGATCTTTCCTCTAAAGAAGAAAGCGCCTATTTCAACTGGTTTCTCGCGTGCCTGCTTTTTGGCAAACCGATTCAGCAAGAGGTAGCGAAGAGAACATACGGCGAGTTTGTGAAAGAAAGGCTCACCACGCCTGATGCCATCCTTCAAGCTGGCTGGGATAAGCTGGTAGAAGTGCTAGACCGGGGCCACTATGTCCGCTATGATTTCTCAACCGCGACAAAATTATTGGATATTGCCAAAAACCTGCAAGAGAACTATGGGACGCTGACCAGTCTTGTGCAGCAGTCTCCTTCGATCGAAGAGCTATCTGCTCGTTTGCAGCAATTTAAAGGTGTAGGCCCAAAGACCGCAGAAATTTTCCTCCGCGACCTGGCTCCCATTATCTATGGAGAAAAGTAGGAATCATCGCGAACAGCCGCGAGGCACTCATCTACTGTTACGTCGCGATACAGTTCATCTATCCACTGCCCGGTATAGCGCATGAACGCGAGGTGAAAGCGCTGGTTTCCGGCGTATTGCATACGGGCGAATTTCGCCTCGAAACTCGGAGTTATCGCATTGGGGCCGGAAACGCAATAGGTGGCGCAGAAGTAGAATGCACTGTGAAACCACTTTCCGTAGATGTCTACGATGTAGTTGAATTGTGGATTCTCAGGCGGAGGTTGGACGTATTTCGGTTTCAGTTCCGTCTCGATGAGCGCATTGGCTTTGGTCGTCACTTCTGTTTTCAGCGCCATTGGCACTGGCGGCGGCGTCGGTTTGCGTGGACTGTAGACCCAGTGTTTTTGTGGCTTTGGCATGTGACGTTCCTCCTTTGAGATCAAGGATGTTTAGCGTTCGGTATGTCGATGAGTAGCCGAAAAGGCTACGCAATCGCTGTCTATCATGACTTTATAGTACCATAGAAAAGGAGACTTGACATATTCGGCTCTTTTCATTACGGCGTCCATAGCGTATAGTATCCTATAACTGATGACCGCTGGAGCGTAAGCAAGCAAAATAGGAGGAAAGGGACATGCCACGAGATCCGCGAAAACACCAGAAAGCGATCATGAAAAAGCGCAGCAAGGAAAAAGCTGCTGCACAACACAGAGCGCACCAACAAACGTTCATGCCGTTATCGCCGCAGACCATTATTGAGCGCGCTCGCACGTACCCTATGCTAGAATGTTGGATCAGCGCCGATTGGCAGGGGGACATGGGACTGGTACAGATCGTTGTGGCCCGGCAACAGCCTGACGGCGATATTTGTTTTGCTACGTACCTTGTGGATAAGCTCTGCCTGGGAGTCAAAGATACGTTTGCCAACGCGGGTTTTTCCCGCAGCCGGTATGAACGCGAAGTGCTAAAAAAAGCTTCTCGCCTGACAAAGTTGGTGCAATGCCCGGCTGAGCTGGCGCACCAGATGGTTTATGGATCGATTGATTTTGCCGCGCGTTTTGGCTTCAAGCCTCAGCAGGATTTCGCACTCTCACAATATTTATTGACTCCACGCGGCGAACTGGACGAACCGTATCAGTTGACGTTTGGCCGCAATGGCAAGCCTTTCTTTGTGTCAGGACCATACGATAATACCGACCGTATTCTCAGGCAATTGGAGAAGACCGCGGGTCCGGGCAATTTTGACTATCTGATGATGATTGGGGAGGGCTAAAGCCCTGCCAGCGTACCGAGCAGTGTTCGCCAGCGAAGTGAATCGGCCCCTGGCGCGCTCCCTCGTAGCCGCCAAAGAGCGTACACTGCCCGACGCGCCAGCAGGCATAGCTTCCGAGCAGATAGGGATCGCCCGTAGGATAGTTCAGGTGGTTTTTTCACGGGCGAAGCCCGTGAAAAAACCACCTGAACTCTACGACAGAAGCCCGCTTGCGGGCCTGTATGAGAGACAAAAGCATATGGATGAGCATGTCGATTACGAGAACATCTTTACCCCGCAGGGGATGCTGGGCGACGTCTCGAAGCATCCCAACCTGGACTTTCTCATGAATATTTTCAATATTCCGCGCGTGTACAGCGTTTCGGGATTTGGGACGTGGAATGTGGGGCAGCATACCGTGGCCGTGGCGTTTCTGACCCTCTACTGGTCGGCCTATAACGCTTACGCGCCGGAGAAACGCGATCGGCTGGTGACGCTGGCCTTAATGCATGATGTGCATGAGGCGGTCATCGGCGATATCCTGCCCTATTTCAAAACGGCTGCCGTCAAAGAGGCGATTGATGCTATCCAGAACGATATCCTGCACGCCTTCGCAATTGAAGAGGAGCAGACGCTGCATGATGAGCTAAAGCTGTTGGACATGATCGGTTTTCTCTACGAGATCGGTCAATCCTCGCCCAGAGGAATTGATCCAGCTCAACGTAAGCTGATCAAGCAGATGTATGCCCGGCAGAAAGACGAGATTCTGGGCTATGCCGGCAAAGTTGGATTTGACCAGAAGAACGTCAATGCTTTTCTCGCGTCCATGAAGCTGTAAAAGGGATATATCACACCACGAGGATTTGGACGAAGACGCCGCTGACGATGCAGCGCTGCTCAGAGCTTTCCGTCACCTGGGCAGCGACCAGGTAGGTTCGTGTTTCTCCCGCGCGCGCTCCATGCATATCAAAGGCGATAGTGGTAGAATGCTCCTGACGATACAGCACTCGTCCTTCAGCGTACCAGAGTGTATGCAGGGGTTCCTGCATTCCTGTTGACTCAATGCTGTAGCGGCCTATGATGGGGCGAACGGCGGTATCCAACTCGGACACGCGCAACCTGATATCTCCGGTGATGGACACCTTTGGTTGCTCGTGCTCCGCTTCCGGCTCTGGTATGACCGGGTAATATATCCCTTTTTGGGAGAAATGCAATTGTAAGGCTTCGGGCGCTTCTAACATATGAAAGCCTGGCGGGAGCGTGGTGCTCATCGTATCGTTTCCTCTCTTGTGTGCGCTCCGTCAGCCCGGCCTGGGCTGACTTGATTTTTCTTGCGTCGTTCTATTGGCATAGAGAGACGTTTTGTCCTCGCACACAAGCATAACAAGGCTACATGAGTTGGTTCTGGGGAATTACTGAGACGAACCTGAGAAGCGTTTAGCTGTGACTATCCGTTTATACTGGCAACAGATTTGATGCTGACGCATTATTCCTTTCACGAAGATCGTCGTTGTCCTTTTTCAAGAATAACACGTAAAGAGGTTATAGTCGTGCCTGATTGAGGGAAACCAATTATTCTGCTATACTTATTCGTAGAGGCAACACGCGCCTGGAAAGCGCGGGCGAAAAACAATAAGTATTGCTACTCTGCATACGTTCTGTTCGTATGATCTTATATGAAAGAGAGAGGCATGATGCCACGACAACAGATACGTTTACAATTGGCCCTGGTTGCCATAGTCCTTCTTAGCTTGCTGGTTGGCGTCTACCTGGCCGTGTGGAAGCGTCCTTCAAAAGGGGACCCTGCTATCATAAAGCACCCGGTGGATACTTCTCCCGAAGACGCCCTCAAGTATTGGACGGCGGACAGAATGCGCAATGCTAAACCAGCCGAACTGCCGACCGTCGATGCTCCAAAACGCAAGAAACGGCAGCCGCGGCGTCCTCCACATACATCTGATCCGCGCAATTCATAAAGGAAAGAGAGGGCAAGATGTCACGACGGCAGAAGTTTATCCAACTACCCCTGGTTGGCACGCTTCTTCTTGGCTTGCTTGCTGTGGTGTATCTGGGTTACCTGGTTGCGTTTGGGAGTTTTTTGTACGCGGAGGTATTCGCTCCCGCGGATACTATCGTTGAGTATCAGGTGCATACGAACTCCAGCACCGCTATCCAGCATTGGACGGCGGCCAGTATGCGCAATGCCATCAACGCCGATCAACTGAGCGGCGCTACTTCCGCTCTGACACAGGAAACCCTCGACAGCAGCGCGGGCAAGGCTGCTCGGCAACAGGGACAGCCCCCCAGCAATGGGAACGCTTCTTATCCCCTCTCAACCGTTGGGAAAGTCTTTTTTAGCAACGCTTCCGGTCAAAATATGGTCTGCTCTGGTACTGCTGTCGTCAGCAGCAACCATAATACGGTTGACACGGCTGGTCACTGCCTCTACTGGAATGGCGGCTGGGTGCAGAACATGATCTTCTGCCCTCTTTACGATAACGGCAATACGCCGTATGGCTGCTGGGCCGCTCGCGCTTTGGAGGTTCCTTCGGGCTGGATAAATGGCAACTCGAACAACTTTTCTCAGGATTTTGGCATGGCGATCGTTGCTCCCAATAGCGAGGGTAACTTGACCGACGTGGTCGGCGGAGCCGGTTGGGCCTATAATCAGGCCGTCAATCAACCCATTACCGCCTATGGCTATCCTGCCGCGGGTCCCTTTGACGGTCAGACCAGGCAGACATGTGAGGCGTCCTCCGGCACGCTCTGGCAGATGGGAGGCGGTTCTGTGGTCTCCATTCCCTGTAATATGACTGGCGGCTCCAGTGGCGGTCCCTGGTTTATCCAGAGCGGCGGCAACTGGTATCTCAGCGGCCATAACGATTTCATCAGCAATCTCCAGCCGGGACACATGTTCTCTCCGTACTACAACGATACCTGGTACGCTCTTTACAACAAAGCTCAGCAGACGTAAATTCTGCTGTAGGGGCGTGGGCTTGCCCCGCCCGCTGCGAGAATGTGCGTTCACGCGGGCGGGGCAAGCTCACGCCCCTACGACCGTGGTCCCACATGTAAAGATATATTCACCTCTTCCCTGCTAAAAGTACCAGATTGAATACCTTCTATGTATAGGCGCGTGTTCTGTATGTTACGCTATATACCGTTGAGGAGTAAGGAGGCATGAAACCAGGAAGAGGTATTGCTTGTGAAGAAAATCTGTTGGGTGATGTTGTATCTCTCTTTGATCGTTGTGTTGGCGGCATGCGGCAAAGGGAGCGTTACGCACTCTTCGTCGAGTTACGTCGCGAGCGATTCATTGAGCCAGAGCGTCATGCGGCCATCTCCAACGCCAACGTTGTCAATTCCCAGTCAGATAACGACACCAACGCCAACGCCGAAGCCGCATATCTCCGTTTCCAACCCTCCTACCTCTACCCCGTCGTCTGGTTCGAGCTGTATCACGTTCAGCAATGACACAACGCTGGTTCCTCCAAAGAACGGAGGTTTGGCGGCACCCTATGGGCCAGCGCCTGTCACTTCAGAAGCTCAACAGCTCACGCAGCAGCTCTTCCAATTGATCAACAATGATCGGGCCGCCTGCGGTCTGCCTCCATTCGCCTGGAACGCCACGCTGGCTTCTGGCGCGCTGCTGCATAGCTGGAATATGTATCACTGTGGCTTCAGCCACACCTGCCCCGACGGCATGTCGCCATACCAGCGCATCGCCAATGAAGGCTTTGCCAACTATAGCGACTGTGGAGAGAATATCGGCCTGGCGGGGCCATATCCCACTCCCTGGGCTGGCGTCTATGCTGTGCAAGAAAGCATGGCTCACGAGCCGCTGGGAGGCTGGCACCGTATCCACCTGTTCAGTACCACCCTGCACCAGATCGGCATCGGCATCTATGTTGCCCCCAACGGCTGGCCCTGGTTCACTGAAGATATGTCGAGTTAAGGCAGTGTTTTGCTTAGCGGGTCATCAGTAATGGCTCCGTACACCCACAAACGACTTGTCTTCGATCATTCACAGAGTCTGGATATGAACATATTCATAGTATCAAATTACTTGTCAGGACTTTTGACAATACTCCATTTCGTACCATCCCACTGCTCGATCAGTGTCATAATGAAAAGATTTTTGTTGTATTCATAGAATCCCACAGCCCATATATCGCTGGCCGAGACCGCTGCAACTCCATCAAGAAAGCCGCCTACTCCGACGCCTGGGCTGGCAATTACTTGCCATTTGCTGCCGTTCCATTGTTCGATCAGCGCCTGTTCGATATCCTTTTTGTTAATGTCGCTTCCTACAGCC
>DATLSW010000396.1:0-9747 GCA_035533955.1 Ktedonobacteraceae bacterium
TTCGTTGCCTGGCGGCCCGATGGTCGCGAGTTAGCGACGTATAATGCCGGACAGGTCGAGATTTACGATTGCGCTACGGGCCGCGTGCTAGCATCGCTGATCCCGTCAGGCAAGCCGGCTGATTTGAATGGCGGTGAAACGTTCTCCTGGTCGCCGGATGGCTCGCGTCTCATGCTTTCCAGCTCCACCTGGGGAGTGCTGACCGTGTGGGGGCCGGATCAGTTGCCCAGTTGAAAAAGAGCAGCGTAGCTGCGCAATTTATTGAGCCAGGATCGGCCCTGGGTGCGATCAATTGGCCCCTACCATAAAAGAAAGAAGGATACACAGTATGTTGGAAACGCGACCGTTCCGCTTTGGCGTGATTACGGAGAACGCTCCTTCGCGTGAGCAGTGGGTAACGCTGGTGCGCCGTGTCGAGGAACTGGGCTATGCCACATTCCTGCTGGCGGATCACTTTGTCAACGAATTGCTGCCTATCGCAGCTCTCATGGCGGCAGCGGACGCCACGAAGACGCTGCGCGTCGGCAGTTTTGTGTTTGACAACGACTTTCGCCACCCGGCGCTGCTCGCTAAAGAGGTTGCGGCGCTCGATCTCCTGTCCGACGGACGCTTCGAATTTGGCATTGGCGCGGGATGGCATCGGCCCGAATACGAACAGATCGGCCTCCCTTTTGAAAGCGCGGGCGTTCGCATCAGTCGCCTGGAAGAGGCGCTATGCATTGTCAGGCAGTTCTTCACGGAGGAAACGGTCAACTTTGCCGGCAGCCACTATACCGTGACCGATCTCAAAGCCTTTCCCAAACCAGTGCAGCGTCCGCATCCGCCTATTTTCATGGGCGGCGGTGGCAAAAAGCTGCTTTCGTTGGCAGGCCGCGAGGCCGATATCGTTGGCCTGCATGTCAGGGTGAAAGATGACGGAATCGTCGATGCCTCCGAACATACCGAGACGGCCATCGCGCGTAAAGTGGAATGGGTGCGACAGGCGGCAGGCGATCGCTTCGCGGCAGTGGAGTTGAACCTCCTCGTCGGAGATGTCGTGATCACAGAGGACCAGCAGCAAGCGGCGCAGCAGTACGCTCGCGAAAAGGGTCGGCCCGGCGAAACGGCGGAACAACTCTTGAGCAGCCCATACCTGCTCATCGGCAGCGTCGAGCAGATAGCCGAACGGATACACCGCTTGCGCGAGCAATACAGCATCTCGTATTTCGTAGTGGATTCTGAATCCATGGAGGCATTCGCGCCCGTGGTTGCCCGTCTCGCCGGTGTATAAGACAGGTTGAGCTTAGCAGGCTTGTATACAGGTCGCTTGCCGGGTATAATTATCTGTATAAGTCTGGCAGCCGTCCTTTCGTTTCACACTATCGAGGTATCACTGCATGACAACTACCGTTCGCTCAAATGCCCCTTTCGTCTCAACGCTCGCCGGTCGATATTACTATGATCCTGTCATCTACGAGCAAGAAATGGAGCGTATTTTCTCGCAGATGTGGGTCTGTGTGGGCCGCGCCGAGGCCGTCGCGCGGCCGGGCGCGTACCATGTCGTCACCATTGGGCGCGAGAGTATCATCGTTGTCCGTGACAAAGAGGGCATCTTGCACGCCTTCCTCAATGTCTGCCGCCATCGCGGCTCGCGTCTTTGTACGGAAGCGTCGGGGCAGTTGAAAGGCTCGATCCAGTGCAAATATCATGCCTGGACTTATGGACTCGATGGTCGCCTGATTGGCGCGCCCAATGTGTTGAACGATCAGCAATTTGATCGTCTGGCCTTTGGTCTGCTCCCCGTCGCGCTGCACGTCTGGGAGGGCTTGATCTGGCTCAACCTCGCCGACGAGCCAGCGCCGATCTCTGAACAGCTTGATGGGCCGATCATTGAGCGTTTCGGCAGTTACGAACCGTTGAAGCGTTGGGGCGTGGGCAATCTGCGCGTAGCCAAGTCGATATCTTATGATGTAAAGGCTAATTGGAAGCTGATCATCGAAAATTTCCAGGAATGCTACCATTGTGGCCCCATGCATCCCGAATTGTGCGATCTGCTGCCTGGTTTCAAATCGAACGTAACCTATGTCTCAGGCGATGCCGCCACCTACGCCGACTATGCCGAAGCCTTCACCATCACTGGCAAGGCGTCGCGCCCGCCGCTCAAGGGATTGCTACCGGAAGATTTGCGCCGCTATTATGGTATTGTCATCAATCCCAACATCCTGCTCAATCTGGTGGACGATCACGCCGTCATTCACACCATTCACCCACGCGGGCCGGATCGCAGCAGCATCGTCTGCGACTGGCTCTTCGATCCCGACGTCATGGCCGCGCCCGGCTTCGACCCGATGGATGCCGTGGCGCTCTTCGACATCGTCAACAAGCAGGACTGGGAAGTCTGCGAACTGGCCCAGCTCGGCATGTCCTCGCGCGCCTATCGCTCCGGCGGCATCTATGTTCCCGCTGAGAACCACATCCGCGCCTTCGCTGACTTCGTGCTGGAACGCCTGGGCGAGTGAGGAGCGCATGTTAAGTCCTTGCGCTTGCTGTATGGCCTGTACAAGTTCTTTTTAACGATAAGGTACAGTGCCGTGCAGGTAATCTTTTTTGTCACTCGTATACGTATTATAGAGTGGGCGACCGAAGAACGATCGCCAGGTTCACGTCCTTCAAAGGGAAGCGATAGGAGCGGCAGCTTGTCTCCGCCCGTCCTGACTCACGAATAGACGTTTATGCAAAGGAAAGAGAACATGGTTACTGTTGGGCTATTTGTACGACTGGAGGCAAAACCCGGAAAAGAGGCGGATGTCGAAAACTTCCTCCGTGGGGGGCTATCGATAGTTCAGGAGGAGTCAGCAACGATCACCTGGTACGCGATCCGCCTTGGACCCTCGACGTTCGGCATCTTCGATACCTTCCCGGACGACGCGGGTCGGCAAGCACATCTCACGGGCCGCGTCGCTGCGGCACTGATGGCGCAAGCCCCCGACCTTTTATCGCAGCCTCCCAGCATCGAGAAGATCGATATCCTCGCGGCCAAGTAGATGCGTCACATCGAGAACATTCTGATAGTTCGAGAGTAGGATGTAGCGGCGCAATTGATTGCGCCAGTCTCTCCCCAATTGGCGCGGCTGACTGGCGCAATCAATTGCGCCGCCACATCGTTCCATCAGATTTGGTCTCAAATGTTCGTGAAAGGATTCACAGCTACCTCACTGGCATGTAGGTCAATTTTCTAGCCATCACTTGTGTGCTTCACTATTTTTGCTCTGAACACGCACCGCAATCCCGTTCAGGATCGCGTTGCCTGACAACGGGTCAATGCCTTCTTCATCAGCCAGGATGTTCGTGTTGACGCCCGCGTGTTCCGCCGCGATGTGCATTCTCGTTCCAGGTACGCCGTGACCCCAGCCGTGCGGAACGCTGACGACTCCCGGCATAATCGCGTCAGTGATTGCGACAGGAATCTCTATTGTTCCCGCGCGCGAAGAGATACAGGCCACTGCGCCATCGCACAGTGCGAGGCGCGCGGCATCATCGGGATGCATATGCAGCGTGCAGCGCGTCTTTCCTTTGGCGAGGACATGCAGATTGTGCATCCACGAGTTGTTTGAACGCAGATCGCGCCGACCAATCAGCAGCATGTGTCCGTTGCTGCTCTCCAGGCTCTGCTCCAACGCGGCGCGTAATCGCTCCACGTCCGCCGCGATGGGTTGAGGAGCCATCTCGATTTTGCCGGAGGGCGTGCGTAGTACCTCTGGGATGCGCGGCTGAAGCGGGCCGAGATCAACGCCGTGCGCCTGCTCTTGCAGCACGGCAAGGCTCAAGCCATCTTGTTTGCCGAAGCCATCGCCATATGGCCCGCTGCGCAATAGAAAATCCAGTAGCCGTTCTGGCCCGCGCAGCGGCTGGAGTGCGGCAAGTAGTTCGCTCGCGTCGCGCCCTTCAACGTAGGAACCCGCCGTTGCTGCCTCGCGCTGGACAATCTGCGCCGCGCTGATATCGTCCAGCATTTCCAGGCTCGCGTTCGCTTCCTGCCCGGCCAGGATACCCGTCAATCTCAGATATATCTCCCACTCTTCCAGCATGTCCGCCTCGCGCTCGAAGAGCGGCGGCGCGTAGTGGGCCACGTTCTGTACGGACAACTGGTAGAACGCGAGGTCATAGTGAGAATGGGCCAACGGCGGTGGCGGCGGCAAAATCACGTTGGCATAGCGCGTCGTCTCGTTGAGGTAGATATCCACGCTCACCATGAAATCGAGCGTGCCGAGCGATCGCTGCAAACGCTCGCTATTGGGCGTGCTGAGAGCAGGATTGCCCGCGAGCGTGATCAGCGCCTTGATTTGTCCCGCGCCGGGCGTCTCGATCTCTTCGGCCAAACACGCTACGGGCAGTTCGCCGAAGACTTCGGGCTGCCCGCGCACGCGGCTCTTCCAGCGCCCGAAACGCACGCCGTGACCTTTGCCGGGGATGCCGGTCGTGTTTCTGCCGCCAGCCGCCGCCTTGGGGAACAGCGCGCCGCCCTCGCGGTCGAGATTGCCCGTCAGGATGTTCAGCACGTCTACCAGCCAGCTAGCCAGCGTCCCGAATGCCTGTGTGCAGGTGCCGACGCGCCCATAGACGACGGCGCGCGGCGCGGCAGCCAGTTCGCGCGCGATAGTGCGGATGGCGTCCGCGTCGATGCCGCACGCGGCTGCCGCCCGTTCAGGCGTGAAGGGCTGCGCCAGGTCTCGTACCTGTTCCATGCCCGCGAGATGTTCGGCGAGCCTGCCTGGCGCTGTCAGCCCTTCGGCGAAGAGCGTGTGAACGAGCGCGAATAGGAAACAGGCATCCGTACCGGGACGAATAAAATAATGCTGGTCAGCTTCCTGCGCCGTGCGCGTGCGATAGGGATCGATCACCACGATCTTCCCGCCGCGCTGGCGCAAGCGCCGCAGGCGACCGCGCATATCGGGA
This sequence comes from Ktedonobacteraceae bacterium, assembly GCA_035533955.1. Classification (GTDB taxonomy): domain Bacteria; phylum Chloroflexota; class Ktedonobacteria; order Ktedonobacterales; family Ktedonobacteraceae; genus CADDZH01. Next base: position 4,936 of record DATLSW010000396.1, read on the forward strand.
GCAGTCATGAGGCTGCCGTTCGAGACCAGCGGGTTCGCGCCGAGCAAGAGCAGGTAGTCCGTGCGGTCCACGTCTGGGATAGGTATAGAAAGCAGCGTGCCGAACATCAGCCCCGCCGCGACCTGCTTGGGCATCTGATCGACCGTCGAGGCCGAATAAAAGTTGCGTGTCTTCGCGGTGTGCAGCAGGATGGGCAGATAGAGCAGGCTCGACAGATTATGCACGGTCGGATTCCCGGCATAGACGGCTAGCGCGTCACGCCCGTATTGTTGCAGGATGGGCGTGAGTCCGCGTTCAATTTCAGCAAACGCCTCTTCCCAACTCACAGTCAGCCACTGCTCGCCCCGGCGCACCAGCGGCTCGCGCAGGCGATCCGGGTCCTCGTGCAGCTCTTTCAGGCTGTACGCTTTCGGACAAATGTAGCCGTGACTGAACACGTTTTGCGTATCTCCCCGGATAGAGATAATTTCGCGCTCGCGGGTGACAACCTCTATGCCGCAGGTGGCCTCACAGAGCGGACATGTCGTATAGCTGGTCTTCGTAGCAGTCATGCAGTTTATCTCCTGACGTGGAACGAGAGCAATCAACTGTACCCAAAGAAATCTGAATCCTGTTTCCATGATACAATATCCGATGGCGTAGCTGCGCAATTGATTGCGCCAGTCAAACACGATGGAGCCTGTAGGGGCTGGTTTATCGCGCTCTGGCGCAATCAATTGCGCAGCCACCGATCAGGTGAGAGGCGTAGAAGCTTTATTCATGGTGACTGAGCCGCTGCCAATGGTGATCGTTATCTGGGCGCGCGGCGCATTGCCTACGGTGTTGCTGCCGAATGCGTTTTGGACTGAGCCGGAGTCAGTCCTGGCGGCAAGCTCGAACGTTGTATCGTCGGGTAACGTCAGATCGACATTTCCGCTCAGCGTCGCCATTGTGTACGTTCCGCGTGGATCAATGGCTCCAGAGAAACGGACCGAGCCATAATTCGTCTGTAAGACCGACTGGCCGCTCAACGTGGCCGCGCTCACGATGACATCGCCGTTCTGGGTGCTGGCTTTCAATTGCCCATTGACATGGTTGACGCTGATGGAGCCATTTTCCGTTGCAATTGCCATCTGCCCATTGACGGCAGAGGCCGTGATATTACCGCTCACGGTACGCGCGTCAAGCGTATTCTGCACATTTGCTATCGCCAGACTTCCGCTCTGTGTAGCCAGTGTTGCCCCGCTGGCCCCATCAACGGTAATGGAGCCTGAGTCTATAGTAACATGTATTTGAGCAGTAATATGCTCCCGTTGTTCCGGTGAAAGCTGCCGCGTTCGTCACTGCGTCATTCGATAAGCATTCGTCTACCTCTAATACGTTCTAACCCGACTATTTTTGCTTACCGCGTTCATCGCCAGCCCGAAAGAAACTCACTTCTCCAACACATATGTGCCTGGCGCGGGAGTGATCGGCGGGTACTTTTTGTTGCCTACCGACGGCGGCGCAACCTGGTCGCCGGAACGCGGCTTGAGCCATTCCAGCCAATCCGTCCACCAACTGCCGCTGTGATGTTCCGCCTTTTCCAGCCACTCGTCCGCGCTCGCCTCGGGCTTGTCATTTGTCCAGTAGCCGCGCCCCTTTGTCGGCGGGTTGATCACACCCGCGATATGTCCGCTTCCGCCCAGCGCGAAGCGTACCGGGCCGCTCGCGAGCTGCGTGATCTTCCAGGCCGTCTTCCACGGCACAATATGATCCTGCGCCGCGCCCACGGCGTAAACGTCCTGCTGAATCTGTCCGAGATCGATAGGGACGCCTTTGAGGACGATCTTGCCCGGTTTGACAAGATTGTTCTCCAGGTATGTGTTGCGCAGGTAGAACGAGTGCGCGGCGCGAGTCATGCGCGTGCCGTCGTTGTTCCAATAGAGCAGATCGAAAGCGGGCGGCTCTTTGCCGAGCAGGTAGTTATTGACGACGTTGCTCCAGATCAGGTCGTTGGCGCGCAGCATGTTGAACATTGTTGCCATCGAACGGCTGTCCAGGTAGCCGCGCTCCATCATCTGCCCCTCGATGTAGCTGACCTGCGGCTCGTCCATGAAGACCGCCGTGTCGCCTACTTCGCTGAAATCCTGCAAGGCCACCAGGAACGTTGCCGCGTTCACCGTTTTGTCCTTCTTCGCCGCCAGATAGGGCAGCGCCATCGAGAGCAGCGTCCCACCGATGCAGTAGCCAATAGGATTGACCTTCGCCGAGCCGGTAATCTCTTTGGCAACTTTAAAGGCAGCCAGCGGACCCAGCGTCAGATAGTCATCGAAAGTGCTGTCTTCCAGCGCGGCATCGGGATTCTTCCAGCTGATCACAAAGACGGTAAAGCCGCTATCAACCAGGAACTTGATCAGGCTGTTCTGCGGCTGCATATCCAGAATGTAATACTTGTTGATCCACGGCGGCATGAAGATCAAAGGGATCGCGTAGACCTGTTCAGTCGTCGGGGTGTACTGGATCAGTTCAATCAGCTTGTTGCGATGTACTACCGCTCCGGGCGTCAGCGCGAGGTTGCGACCGGGCGCGAATGCCTCGGTATCGGTCATCTTGATCTGCCCGGCCTTGATATCGCGCAGCAGATGCTCCGCCCCTTTGACGAGATTTTCGCCGCCGCTCTGCACGGTTTCATGAATCACCTGCGGATTGGTGAAGGCAAAGTTAGTGGGGCTGATAGCGTCTAAAAATTGGCGCAAGTAGAACACCAGCTTTTGCTGCTGCTTCTCGTCCATGCCCTGAGTTTCCGAGGCCGTCTTGAGCAGCGTGGTCGCGGCCAGCAAATAGCTTTGCTTGATGGCATCGAAGGCCGGATTTTGTTGCCAGTCGCTGGCGCTGAAGCGTTTATCGCCCTTTTCCGGCTCAACGACCGGTTCGGTCTGCTGCCCATGTCCCCACAATTTAAGCGTGGTCGCGGTCATCATCTGTGTATATTGTTGCGCGAAATTGGCGTAGTTTGTCCAGGCGCGCGCGGGATTCTGGAAAGCGTCCAGCCAGACCTGCTGGAACGCGCGCGTAATCTCGACCGGCTCAAGCGGCAGGAGTTTGCTGTACGGATTAGTATGCCAGAGCTGGTCGATCAACGCCAGCCAGGGATCGGGCTTATCTGTCGCGCTGTCCTGGCCCGCGGCGGCGGCGGGAAACAGGGCCGCGTACTGTTTCATTGTACTCTCAACGAGCTTGTTCCAGGCCGCCAGCGGGTTTTGCTCGGCAAAGGATGTATCGTCCACGATAGCTCCTTCCGTTGCTCAACACAACGGCTATGGGTATTTAATGGTTGCCTCGCCTACAAGTACCGTTTTTCCATCTTGATTCGTGCATTCCGTGTGCAGTATGACAATGCGCTTCTCTTCGCGTACCGCAATCGTCTCGACAGTCACCGTAATTGTATCACCGATGTGAACGGGCAAGATGAATTTCAACGTTTGCCCCAGGTAAATACTGCCCGGCCCAGGCAGTTCATTGCCCAGCACGGCGGAGATCAACGATGCCACCAGACTGCCGTGAACAATGCGCCGTCCAAAGAACGATTGCGCTGCGTACTCTTCGTCCAGGTGCAGTGGATTATGATCGCCGCTGATCCGGGCAAAATGTGTGATTTCCTCTTCGCTGATCGTGCGCGTGCGAGTCGCGCGCGAGCCGATGGCTGGCAATGGCGCAAGATGTTGGGCTTCTTTGCTCATAGTACCTGTTTCCCTTTGAGATCGCGTGTAGTCGAGGTTCTCCACGAACCCCGTGAACGATAAATAAAAAAGAAGGGGCCGAATTGCGTTCCTTCGACCCCTTCCCTGACTCATATGTGCAAACTATGTTTACTTTGTAGCCGCTTCGGCCATTTTCTGTCCCTGGTGAACAGCCTTCTGGGCGGCGTCCGCGCCCTGGCGCGTGATGCGCTGGGCGGTTTCCATGCCGCGCAAGGTAATGGATCTGGCCGTCTCAGTCGCTTGCTGGTAGTACGAAAGCGGCGCGGTGAAGAAGTTCAGCGAGGTGTTGAGCGACTCCTGCACAAGCGTCTGCCAGACTTCTTGCTGCTTCTGAGACTGTTCGATCAGCGCCTGTGCCAGGGCATTGCCGGCTTCGACGTTCGTCTTGAGGACTTCGGTTGCGCTCTCGACAACGCTCTGCGCGAACTGCATGTTGCGCTCCTGGGCGGCAACGGCGCTCTCGACGATGGTGTCGAAAGCGGCTGCGCCGGTCTTGCCTGTTGGCTCGTGTGTCAGGTCGCGTGTGGCCTCTGCGTGGCTCTTGAGCAATTCAATGCTGTTCTCCAAAACGCCCTGAGCGAAGGCGATATTGCGCTTCTGCGCGGCGACGGCGCTCTCGGTGACGGCCTGGCTGGTTTCGCGAGCGGCCTGGGTAATTGTCCAGGCGGCGTCATTGACGGTAGTTGTGGTCTTTGCCATGATAAGGTTCCCTTTCTGGTTCCTTGTAAGTATCCTGTTGGTTCTATTTATGTCACTTATCGGATTAACAACGCTACATGTATATGCCTGACGGCAATAGGTGTTTTCGTATCTATATGCATTATACATCTATATGCAAGATTTGTCAAGGGAGTTGGGAAGGGGATTTTTGGGAACAGGGTATCCTGGACAAACGGAATAGGGGAAAACAACCATATTATATGCCCCTGGTTATTCATTTATCAAATGTATCAGGATACTGCTTCGCAGTTAAGGTGCTTTTACGTACCTTATCTTTCCTGAGATACCTTGTTTTATAGTGTCCCTGGACGTGTACAGAACTTTGCAAACTTGAAACATATCGCTCATGAGGCTTTGTCCATACCTCTGC
>DATLSW010000397.1:0-2322 GCA_035533955.1 Ktedonobacteraceae bacterium
ATCAGCGGCTGCGCCATCGCCTATTTTTTACGCAAAACGGGCGTAGATGTGACCGTTTTCGACCAGGGAGATAGCGGCGCCGAGGCGTCAAGCGCGGCGGCGGGCATCCTTGCGCCTCTGGGATCGCTTTCCGGGCCGGGGATATACGCCGATCTGCTACTGGAAAGCTGTTCATTGTTTCTGGATCTGATCCCAGAGCTGGAAGCGGCGAGCGGGATCAGCGTCGAGTACACGCAAAGCGGGACGTTATACATTGCTCGCAGCCCGCATAGCATTCACAACTTGCGCAAGCGAATGCAGGAATGGCAACCACACAATCAGGAGATGTACTGGTTCGACGGCAACCAGGCCCGCGATTACGAGCCGTCGCTGGCGCTGGACGTCATGGCGGCTGTCTACGTGCCGCAAGAGGGACAACTGAAGGCGCCGAAGCTGACGCAGGCATACGCGCGAGCAGCGGCAGCCCTGGGCGCGACGCTGCGCGATCACACGGAAATTGCAGGAGTGCAGCGACAGGGCGGGCGCGTAATAGGCATCACCACGGCACAGGGCGAGAGCATCGCGTGCAAACATCTCATCATCGCGGCGGGCGCGTGGGCGGCGCGCTGCGGCGCGTGGCTCGATCTCACGCTGCCCATCGTCCCGCAGCGCGGCCAGATTTTGACGCTGGAGCAGCCGACGCAGCGGTTGCGCCATGTCGTTTTCGGCGAGGCCATCTATTTCGCGCCTAAGCAGGACAACACCGTCGTAGTCGGCGCGACAAAAGAAGATGTCGGCTACGATAAACGCCTCACGGCGGGCGGCATCTCCTGGCTGCTGTCCAGCGCCATCCGCCTCGCGCCGTCGCTGGAGCCATGCGCCATCGCCCAGATGTGGGCTGGCCTGCGTCCCCTCACACCCGATCACCATCCTATCCTGGGCCGCGCGCCGGGTTGGGAGAACGTGACGCTGGCCGTCGGCCACAGCAGCAACGGCATCATGCTGAGCGCCATCACCGGCCAGAGCATCGCCGAACTGATCACAACTGGCAATATGCCGGAAGTGATCCAGGCATTTGGGGCGGAACGTTTTGGGAAATAGGGATTTCTGATTTACAACGTAACCACTGTCCCCGTCTCCGCGCTCCGCTTCGCTGCCTCGATCACGCGCAACGTGGACACGACACTGGCGGGATCGACTGGCGGCGGCCCGCCTGAGACAAGAGCATCACGCAGCATGGCATAGAATTGCTCATACGTGCCGGGAAGGGTCTCAAGGGGCGTATCGAAGTGCAGGCCGTTGACCTCCGTGGACAGACGCCCCCAGCGGTCGCGCGGCTCGCGGCCCCACTGCGGGTCGCCAGGGCGCATTCCCGCCGCCAGGTCCGGCTCCTGCGGGTCGAGCCCCCCCTTCTCGTATGTGCCGAGCAGCCCGCTGATACGCACGCGCGGCCCCTGAATACGGGCCACGGAACTCATCCATAGATGGGCGCGCTCGCCGCCCGCGAAGTGCAAGGCCACGAACGAATCATCATCCACCAGCGCGCCCGGACGCCGCCGCTCCACCTCCGCGTAGACGCGCGTCGGGAAGCCAAATAACTGGAGTGCCTGGTCGATCAGGTGACTACCAAGATCATACAGCAGGCCACCCGCTTCTTCCGGCGCGGGAAACTCGCGCCACGCCTGGAGGCGCGGTACGCGCCGGTAACGCTCGAAGCGTGACTCAAAGCGCGCGATCGGCCCCAGCAGATCCGCATCGATGATGTGCCGCACCGTCAAGAAATCATTATCCCAGCGCCGATTCTGGAACACCGTCAGCAATACGCCCTTCTCTTGACTGGCAGCGATCACTCGTTCGGCCTCGGCAACGCTCGCCGCCATCGGCTTATCAACGACCACGGGCAAGCCAGCCTCGATAGCCGCCAACGCTAATGGCACATGCGTGCGATTGGGAGCGGCGACAACGACGAGATCGTAGCGCGCCGGGTGACGCCATATTTCGTCGGCGCTCGACAGCACTGCCGCGTTCGGATAATCGCGCAGCGCGCGCTCCTCGCGTTCAGAATTGTTCGTCACAATGCCGGCAACGGTCATGCCCGGCGTGGCATCAACAAGCGGCGCGTGGAAAACGGCTCCGGCCAGGCCATAGCCGATGACGACAACGCGCAGTGGTCGATCTGCGGAACCAGCAGACATCTTATCAATCCCTTCTCTCAAATACAGGACATACAGAAGACAACCGTTGGGGTTGCCAAATATCAGGTCGTATCAAAGGTGATGATCTATTTCGTTCTGGTTTGCCATAGCGATGCAATCTCCTCGCTTTTGCATCATATCATATAGC
>DATLSW010000398.1:0-4414 GCA_035533955.1 Ktedonobacteraceae bacterium
ATAGCGACGGATCTCGGTGGGATTATCGAGATGCATGACTTCGATGTTGGCATCGCCCTGAAAATACCACGCGCCGAGGCGACAATCATAGGAATTGGTGCCGAGATGACGCCGATCAAACGGCTCAATGACGATATTGCCCTGTTCCAGTTCTTCGAGGATACGTTTATCCGAAAGTAGCATGAAAAATATTCTCCTTGCGATGTTGCCGATGCTGTGAGCAGTTTATCATGTCGGCGGTCACAAGGCAATGTGCGCCGGGTTTAGGTTGCATCTCAACAGACTCGACAGTTATGGTATACTTTGCGACAAGAGGAGGTTGGGCCAATGGGCCAGCCGTCACATCAGATCAACAAGAACGCCGCCAGCAAGGCGGCGGCACATGGAGCAAGCGGAGCAGCCGCGAACAGCGCGCCATCTTCTACGAAGCCCAGACGCGGGCGTTTGCCACGAGTTGGCATTGGCGCGGCGCGTGTCGCTCTCTCGTTGCTCTTCATCATAGGATTCTTTTTATCCGTCTTTCCCGGCGGTCAGGCTGCTGTGCGCACTATCTTGCTCGCGCCCGCGGTGATTGCCGCGTCTGAGCCTGCACCCCTGGCTCTGCTGGGCGAGCCGATTCGTCATGTGCGAAAGACCATCTCTTCACGCGGCGGCCCCGTCTACCTCGACATCTACGAGCCAACGTCCCCTATACCACCCATTCCTGGCGCGCGCGAGGGGCTGGTTCTCATTCCGGGCGTCGGCGATAACCGTCAAGTTCCGCAATTGATTAACCTGTCGCAATCACTGGCGCGTATTGGGATTGTGGTAGAGGAACTTACTACCACGACACTGATCGAGAACAACATCGCGGCGGTTGATAGCGATGCCGTTGTGCAGGCATTCAATTACCTGTCACGATGGCCGGGCGTCGGAGCAAATCGCGTCGGCATCGCAGGTTTCAGCGGCGGAGGGACACTGGCCTGCCTCGCCGCAGCCGACCCGCGCATCCGTGACCGCGTCAAGTTCGTTGCCATGTTCGGCTCGTACTTTAACGCGGAAACGATACTGCAAGTGTATGGACGACGCGCTATTACCGTGAACGGCAAGACGGTTCCCTGGCAACCAACGCAATATCCGCTCGAAGTGCTGGCAAACGTGGTGGCAAGCGCTCTGCCTCAGCTTGACGGGCAACTGATCATCAGCGCGTTTCTCCCTGGCGGGCAGCCGCTCACTCCTGCTCAGCTTGAAAGTATGTCTCCAGCCGCCGTCGCTGCCTATCATTTGCTGGCAGGTGACGAACCAAAGCAGGTGAGCCAGAATATCGCCGCGTTCTCGCCACAGCTCCATGCTTTGCTCAACACGCTTTCGCCCAGCTCGGTCATCGGCAAGATTCGCGCGCCCATCTACATCCTGCAATCGCGCGACGATACATCAGTACCTATTACGGAGGCCGAAGAGTTCGCGGCGGCCCTGGCGCGCATTCACCATCCCTACGATTTCGTGGAGTTCGGCATCTTCCAGCATGTGCAGGTAGAAGCCAACCCGCCGCTCGCGCAGGTGCTGGACGACGTGCCGCCGCTCTTCCGCGTCTTATCGGAAATCTTGCAGCCTGCTTCCTGAAACGAGGTAAATGATGCTTGCTCTTTCGCTCGCCTGGCTCCTGCTCGGTATCATCGTCGGCCTGTTGGGCATCGCCGCGAAACTCTGGCCCGCGCCGTGGGGAAAACGCGCGTGGTTGATCCTGCCTGCCATCGGAGTCGTGGCCGCGCTCGCGAGCGGCTGGCTCGGCACGCTGCTGCTAGGAAAACTACTGGCCTCGGCGGTAGCCTTGTGGGTCTGCGTTCTCTGTGTGGCGCTGCTTCCTCCTCTTGCCGGACGGCTTCAGAAACGATACCAGATAGAGAGGTGAGGGAGTTGTCTATCTCATCTACTGAGGAATTGCAACTCCGTTCAATGCACGCGGGTTGCTTAGTCCGGTAGGCGCACTATCACTTTGCCGAACTGCCGTTGCTGCTCCAGGAAGTGAAAAGCTGCCACGCCATCGTCGAGGGAGAAGCTTTGTGCAATGATGGGCCTGACCTGGAAACGTTCGGCGAAAGCCAGCATCTCGCGAAATTCCTCGCGGCTACCCATCGTCGTACCCAGGACGCTTTGCCAGTTCAGGAAGAAGGGTGGCAGATCAATATCTACGATATTGCCGCTGGTTGAACCATAGACGACGAGCTTGCCGCCGCGCGCGAGGCAGCGCAGCGACTCGCTCCAGGTCGCGCGCCCAACGCTTTCAATAACGAGATGCGCGCCCTTGCCACCCGTCGCTTCGCGCACGGCAGCCGACCAGGAGCTTTGACTTTCCAATGCCAGATCTGCGCCCAGAACTAGCGCCCGTTCGCGCTTCTGGGCGTTCGAAGAAGTCACGATCACGCGCGCGCCCGCGGCCTGAGCGAATTGAAAGGCTTGCAGGGCCGTGCCGCCGCCGATGCCGGGGATCACGACAGTCATTCCTGCTTGCACCTGACCCAGCGTGAACAAAGCGCGATAACTCGTTAAACCAGAGAGCGGTAAGGCGGCGGCTTCCTCCCAGGAGAGATAGGTCGGCTTGCGCTCGATATTGGCGCGCGGCACAATCACCTGCTCGGCGAGCGTGCCATGCGTCGGAGAGCCGAGAATCTCGAAGGTCGCAGGCGGAATATCGCTCCGTGCGTTCCAATACAGGCTGGGATTGATCACGACTTCGCTCGATAGCGCGAGATCGCTGACCTGCGCGCCAACCGCCGCCACGATGCCCGCGCCGTCCGCGCCCAGCACAAGCGGCGGCTGATCGGGGTGTCGTCCCAGGCAAGTCCACAGGTCGCGGTGGTTGAGCGCCGCCGCCTTGAGCTTGATCGCCACTTCATCTGGCCCTGGTTCTCTTGTAGAGATTTCCGCTACTTGTATGCCTGCGATTCCCTGCCCCTGGTGTATGATAGCACGCATAATTTGCTCCCTCTTTGCAATGGAATAAATGGTGGCCCGCTGTGACAGCACAATTCATTGCGCCGCAACAGCGGAATTGCCTCTACATCTACGGATTCATGACGTTGGCTTCGGCACGAGCGATGGGGCTGGCGAGGGCGGCGGCGCGCAATTGTTCAAGGCGCTCTAGCCCCTGCGCTTGCACGTTCGACCATTCGCGGGCAAACGCGCCAGAGAGAATATCGTCATGCAGGACGTGCGTGAAGCGTTCGCGCAAGGCTGCCCCGTCATCGGAGGCCAGCGCCCGTAGTTGGCCGTACTGGCTGGTATGCGAATGGAGCGGGAGTTGACCGAACAGTCCCATATCAGCGAAACGCTCAAAGACCTCGGCTGGCTCTTTGGAGAGATACATCTCGTAGAGAATGGCCTCGTCGCTGAAACCTGCCGCGTGCAAAACCTCGTAAGCGACTTGCAGCGCCTGGAGGATCAGCGGCCAGGTGGCCTGCTCGCTGAAGAGGTCGAGCGCGGCCTCTTCTTTTGCCGATGAGAGGATCGCGCCGCCGCGCGTCGCGCCGATGCCGCGCGCAATCGAGAGAGCCAGGGCGAGCCCGTTCCCGCTCGTGTCGCGTTCTACCGAGACAAAGCATGGGTAGGGCGCGCCGCTCGTGAAGCGCGCGCGCACGCCAGCGCCGATCATACGCGGCGCGACCATCACGATGTCTATAGCTTCCGGCACCTCAAAGAGATTGAAGGCGACGTTGTAGCCGGAAGCGACCACCAGCGCCGCGCCGGGTTGCAGGTATGGCCCGATCTGCTCGCGGAATACCTGTGGCTGCTCCTCGTCGGGGATGAGTAGAAAAACCACATCGCCCCAGGCGGTGGCTTCCGCGATCGTCATGACAGGAAAGCCGACCGCCAGCGCGGCGGCTTTATAGTCATCGTCGCGGTTGCCAATGACAATCTCGCGCGCGCCGCTCTCGCGCAAGTTTTGCGCTTGCGCTGCCCCCTGGTTGCCAAAGCCAATGAAGGCGAGCCGCTTGCCCTGGACGATGGACAGGTCTGCATCTTTATCGAAATAGACTGGTACGCTCATGATACATTGCCTTTCTTGTTGTTGCGAACTAGATCACGCTGTTGTGTACTCTCAAATATGGGAAGGACAGGATAACCAGGCAAAACTCCTTGTAAACGTCGCAAGATATGCGCCAGGACTTTATCGGGATGCAATCTTTCCAGGGGCATTTCCTGCATGGTCTCGACATATGGCCCCGCGGGACGCTTGTGTACCGGATCAGTGGGGCCAAAGAGGCCGAGCATCGGAACCCCTAAAAGGCCCGCCAGATGACCAATGCCAGAATCGTTGCCAAGAAAAAAACGGCTCTGCTGAAGTTGCGCCGCCACCTTTAAGAGTGGCGCATTTTCCAGCACGGTCAGCATCCCCGGCTGCAAGCGCGGCTCGATATGCTGACGCACCAATCTC
>DATLSW010000399.1:0-4213 GCA_035533955.1 Ktedonobacteraceae bacterium
GGCACTTTGATCTTGTGACCGGCGCTCATGATAGTTACGTCGCGCATGTGCGCGTAACGGTAGAGGGTCGGCAGACCTTCGGGGCCAATCTCCGGTTGATCAGAGGGGGGAACAAGGGCAAGGTAGTACTCGCGCAAGGCGTCCGCCGTGTCGGGATCGTCCGCGCGGTGCAGTTCTTCATTCAGATCGATGTAAAACTGCGCGTAGCGGGCCGTACTCACCATCATGCCGAAGACAAGTAAACCATGCATCTGGAGCATCATCTCGATCTCCAGATCTTGCTGCTCGACGAAGCGCGCCCACATTTGCAACGCGAAATCCTGGTCGCTGTATTCCCTGATCCAGCTAGTGCGCCGCTCGCTGCGCGTCAGCGGGCGAAAGCCGCTTTCTCCTGGCCTGGCGCTGCTATCGCTGCTGTCGCCTGTCGGTTCCGGCGTCTGTTCCGGCTGATCCACCATCTTCGCTTTCCAATCTATGAGGATTAAGTAGTATCAATCTCTTGTCGCAAAGAATACTGGTTTGCCAGGGATTTGTCAACCGCGTAAGGGCCAGATAAAGTAGAAAAACTTTTTCAACCGATAAATCATGCACATGATTTATCGGTTGAAAAAGTTTTTCTACTTTCCTCACACCGCGACGATACCCGCGTGCCAGCTATTCAATTCGTATTTCAGCGTAGCAATGTATTCGGCCTCATTATTGTGATCGCTCGATGGCGCGTAAGTGGGAATGATCTGGTCGATAGTGACTTCACCTAATTGCACTATATACAAGTTGCGGATCAGCTTGAACCATTCCACAAAACTCTGCTGCCAACTGCTGAAAATAGCGTAGCCGCCGTCGCTTGTTTGCAGGCAGGCGAATTGCGGCACGCAGCGCATGTTACCGAGCGATTTGGTGACACGCGCGACGCCGGTGGTGCCGAAGAGGCTTTCGTGCATAAAAAAGGCCAGCGCGTAGGCGGGATCGATGCCGTATTGCACGCCGTCATTGTAGAGATATTGCGCCAGACCGGCCGCCGGTGAGTGATAGTAGGCCAGCACCTGGTTCATAAAGGCTACGCTCAGCGAAGGCTTACCCAGCACCGAGTACGGCCCTTTCTGTGTGATCGGCTTCTTGATAGGCAGCGGCCCTTTGCTGTTCGTCCAGGTCGTGACGTTGCCAATCGTGCCGCCAACCTGGATGGAGAAAACCTTCGCGTTGGGCGAAAAGGCAAGGTTTGAGGGGCCGGGACGCTGCATATAGGAGGCGGAGATCAGCACAATCGCGCCGACGATCACAACGATCATCGAAGCGATGAAGAGGCGCAGCCAGGGAACATGGCGCGTCAGGGGATGTTCCGCGAATTCCGCGACGACTCTTGTCGTGCGGATGGGAGCAGCCAGCGCGCCAGTCTCATTGGTATCAGTGTCGCGCAGCGCGGGAAGCGCGCGCGTCGCGCGCGCCGGGATATTCTGTTTAAGCGGCTCAGTGGGGCGCGGGAGTTGCCGGGCATAATTGCCACTCGCCATGAATAGTTCCTCCTCTAGAACACATGTTCACTATGTTGCCTCAGTATAGCACATGCCCGGCTGTTTGTATAGGGGCGTAGTATAAGCATGTCCCTCTCTATAGGCTCTCATTTCTCGCGATCCCATCATTAACACCGTTGTATTAAACTATACCATCATGCTCATTTGAATGTCAATTGCGCATCCAAATTTCCCAGGACGCGCGCCGCTGTTTTCAGATTTGAAAGCGCTCACATATGTCTGGCTAATCGTTAAGGGTTACAATGAATTGCACCTCTACACTTCCTGTGGTACAATAGGCACGCTCAAACATACTGTTGCTACTCGCACGCCATGTTATTCGTATGTACTTGTGCATTGATGTTGTTTTGGGAAGATGTGAAGAGAAGAGAGATTATGGAAATACCAGCAATACTGACCATCATACGTACCGATACCGCCTATCGTTTCCGCCTCGATCTTCCCGATGCTCCTGTTTCGGCAAGCCAGGAATACACGACCGAACAGACTCCTGAAATCCGCGAGCGACTACGACGCCTCTTGCAAGCGGCGGCGCAGCAGATGCAGAACACGCGGGCGGAGCAAGCCCACGCCCCTACAGCAGGCGCGAAACGCCAGTCGCTAAAAATCAACGCCAGCAACGATGCCTTGCCCAACCTGGGCCGTTTTCTTTTCGCGTCGCTGCTGCCGCCAGCGATTCAGGAGATGCTGCACCGCTTTGATACCCCGCTCGTTCTCAACGCCAACACGCCAGAAATCCCGTGGGAACTGCTCTGCGAGGGCAGTGGCAAAAACATCTCCTATCTTTGCCAGCAAGTGGGCATCAGTCGTCAGATGTACGGCGGGCGCGAGACCCAGCGCCTCTCCATTCCTGATCGCCCATTCCGCAAATTGGGGAGGCGCGAAGGGCAGGGGTTATCGGTCCTTTTCCTGGTGAACCCGACAGGTGATCGCACGACGGCGGAAGAAGAAGTGGCCGTTCTCTGTACGACCCTCCCCGAATCTATTTCACGCATTATTCTTTATCGCCAGCAGGCGAACCAATTAGAACTGCGTATGCGCACAAGCGGGGACGCGCCACAAGTGCTGCATTACGCTGGCCCGGCTCCGCTGGCGGGCTTCTCCGGTGAATTCGCGCTCGCGCTGGCCGGCAATTCGCGCTTCGATGCCGAAGCCGCCGAGCAGATCTTCCAACCGCTGGCGCGGCGACCGCTGGTGTTTCTCAGCTATCACGAGGAAGAGCGCGCCGACCGCAACGGCAACGCCGCGCCCGGTCAGCAGGAACGCGACGAGGCCATGGAGCAATTGGCGCGCGGCCTGCTCAATGCCGGGGCGGGCGCGGTCGTCGCTCAGCGCTGGCCGGTGCCGACGCAGCGCACGCGCGAATTCGCCGCTTTGCTCTACCAGGAAGTCGCCGACGGCGTCGCGCTGGGCGAGGCCCAGCGCCGCGCGCGCGCCGCGATGCTCCAGCGTTTGCCGGACGATCTGTCGTGCCTGAGCTATGTGATGTACGGCGACCCGGCGCAGCGTCTCGTCGCGCCTTCAGCCGCCAGCAAAGACCGCAACGCCGAGCCAATCTTTGACGCCTTCGATGATCACCAGGTAATCTCGCCCATCATGCCTTCATCCAACGGCTTAGACCGCCGTTTTCTGCAAGAAGTCCTGAGCATCGCTCTTTCCGAGGCGCGGCGTATGCACAAAGATTACCTGGGAACGCCGCACCTCTTCATCGCCCTCACCAAACTCGACGGCGGCTGCACGCAAGATGCCCTGCGCAACCTGGGCTTCTCGCCCAAGCAGGTGCGCGACGTTATCCGTCTGGCCCTGGGCAACGGCAAGGCCACCGCCGATACGCCCATCCTGCCGACGCGCCGCTGCAAAGAAATCCTCCAGACGGCCGAGCGCAACGCCATCAGCGCGGGCTCCTCGTCCATCGACGAACGCGCCATGGCGCAGGCCGTTCTCAGCGAAGGCGACGGCGTGACGCATGAACTGCTGACCAAGCTGGGCATCAACCCCGCGCAGTTGATCGATCTGATCCTTATGAGCAACGCACGCGCCCTGCTCGAACTCGTCCCCTCGGTCAGTGCGAACCCTGCCGCCGCGCCCGTTGATCTGCCCGTCGGCATTAGTCCCGATGCCGCCATCAAAGGCGGCGCGTCCCTACTCGAGCGCCTGGGACGTGACCTCACTAAACAGGCCAGCATGAAGCAACTCGTGCCGCTCATCGGGCGCGACAAAGAGATCCGCCAGTTGATGCAAACGCTCATGCTCAAAGACCGCAACAACCCGGTGCTGATCGGCGACTCCGGCGTCGGCAAAACCACCATCGTTGGCGGGTTGGCGCAGCGCATTGTTGACGGCAAAGTCCCGCCCGAATTGCGCGGCAAACGCCTGATCGAACTCTCGGCCAGTTCGCTCGTCGCCGGAACCAAGTATCGCGGCGAATTTGAGGAACGCCTGCTGAAAGTGCTGGAAGAGGCCGAAGGCGGCGGCAATATCATCCTCTTCATCGATGAAATGCACCTCTTGATCGGCACGGGCCGCGCCGCCGAGGGCAGCATCGATGCCGCCGGTATCCTCAAGCCGGCCCTGGCGGGGGGCCTGTTGCGCTGCATCGGCGCGACCACGCCGCAGGAATACCGCCTCATCGAAAAAGACGCCGCCATGGAACGCCGCCTGCGCCCGATCATGATCGAGGA
>DATLSW010000400.1:0-11471 GCA_035533955.1 Ktedonobacteraceae bacterium
TGGGTGGTGCATAACACATGCGGCGACGTAAATCTGCCAGAGGACAAGTTCAAGTATTTATTTGGTGAAGCTACGGGCGGTGAGCATACGCTAACCCGCACCAATGAACTTGCGCTACAGATGAAAATGTTAGGTGTATCCGATACGCTAGAAGGACGCGCTCTTCTACGAGAGAATCTTGAAGCTGCTGCTCTTAATGGAGATAATGTGACAAAAGGATGGTCTACGCAGTACGGCAATTATGTGCTAAAAGAGTCGTTATTCGCCGGTCCATCAGGAAGATTCGCCTTATTCAGATCATCGTGGCGCGTGTTCGACGATGGATCACTGCTCTTTTCATCACTAACAATAATTGGACAATCCCCTTATGGAAGATAAAGGAGAAAAAATGTTCAGAATCACGCTTGATGGGTATACCGTGGGGATATCCGACACAATGCCAGACATTTATGGTCACTATTGTCGTCACGCCCAGTTAGTAGAGGTCTTCGAGGGAGACAAGTGGGAAAGCTATGAAAGCTCCTCGTTGTTTCTCTTGGTAGCTAGAGGCAATGCCTTGCCGTTTCTGGTCGTAACGCAAAAATACAGTGCTGGTCCCGATCAAGGGTTTCATCCTGGGGTGGTTCTGGTTCCAGAAACCCATACCCTCTTCATCGGAGCCGGAGAGCGGCTGCTAGCTTATCGGCTTGAACCTGTAGAAAAGCTGTGGGAAGAATACACCATGATGGGCTTTTGGGGATGGGAACGTTACCGGGAAAGGGTAATCATGTCGGCGGAAATGGAGCTGGCTGCCTGGGATAGTCATGGTCACAAACGTTGGTCGCTCTCTGTGGAACCCCCGTGGAGTTATCATATTGAGGGAGATACGATACAGCTGGAGGTGATGGGACAGCCATCATCTTTTTCCTTGCAAGAAGGCCCACCTCCACCATCCAGATAGGCTGTTAAAGAACTTCTCTCATAAGAACTGATCAGGGATATATGGACAAGCGAAAAGAGGTTGAACCTCAAGAGGTGGACTGGCTGTTTTCCTGCCCGGCTACAATGTCTTCTCAACAAATTGCAGCAGCGTTAGGTATGACTTCTTTGCCGATGTTTGACCTCTCTGCGTCATCCTGGCAGGAATCATGGCACATGGGCAATGATGTACTGAAAGCGCAGGGCTTTGCAAAAGAGTACTTCTATCAACCTGGACGCCAAGTCTCCTGGGATTCTCTCAATGATTGGATAGGCGGCATAGGCAACAGCTTCAAAGGAGAACTCTGGATCATTCGGGAGAGCAGGGTTGAAGCTTTAGCCAGTATCGCCTTACTTGTTGATATTACCTCCTCTCGGGTCAAGTCTGTCAAACAAAGGCAGCATCTTTTCCCTCATGCCAGAATTAATCTGGTGCTGCCTGGATGGATAGACTCTACTTTTTTAGCGCGGGTGCCGAGTCCTGGATATCGCATCGCGTTCAAAGTAAACTTCTTGCCTGAAACAACGTAATCTAACGAAAGGCAGCAGTATGGCACTCACTTGCGAGCGGTTTCGCAGCAACTTTGGCATATATCCTGTTCCTGACATCTTAAAAGAGTTGCTAGCATTTCAAGAAATTTCTTCCCAATGGTATAGTTGGGGATTCGAACTAAGTGTTATTACCTCGGAAGAATTGCAAGATCATGTGCCGACAGAAGTGGTTGCCCAATTTTTGGGCTTTGGACACGATGGGAACTATTCTATATATGCTTTGTGGAAATATAAGGAGATGTTGCTTGATGAGGCTCCTGTAGTGTATTTTAATTCGGAAGGAGAAGGATCCGGGGTACAGGCGAGCAACCTGGCAGATTTTTTTACGCTCCTGGCGATTGATCAAGAACCGATCTTTGGTGTGTATTCTGAGCAAGCAGGAAAAGACATAAAACATACGAATCGTAATGAAGAATTTCGGGAATGGTTGGAGCAGCGATATCACTTACATGCTGATGAACATCCAAATGACATGGTACAGCAGGCCCGGCATCGCCATCCGAAAGTTCCGCTCCTGTATCCTGCTGGCTAGGATGAATATGGTGAAGGCTCTCCTGAATAAAGCAAGAAAGCCGATTTAAACCAAAAGCATCCCTTCTTCACCGAAGAGCAGGGCTTCTTGCCGGTGGCGCAACTTAAGATCGGGATGCACGTCCTGCGCGCCGATGGCCGCTACGGCGAGATCACGGGCTACCATATTGTGCCGGGCAGCGCCGTGATGTACAATCTGACTGTCGCATATGACCACACATTCGTCGTGGGTAGCGGCGAGTGGGTGGTGCATAATATATGTACGACGATGGATGCTCGCTCTTCTAATGTCTACAATGATACCCTGCGACAAGAGATACAACCAACTCTTGATCGTATCCAGTTAGGAATGTCTGACCCGCACCCGAATGACGGAAGCATATTTGAGAATCGGCCAGATAGATTTGGCAATCCAATTCCTTTACCTAACGAACAATATGGATACTATGCCGAGTATGTCCATCATTATCAGGGAATCATGGATTTGCCTGTTGATATTGGTCGCGGACCGGCTGGAGCAATGCGTATAGTGATGGGAACTGGGGGAGAGATCTATTTCTCTCCATACCATTACGGGCTTGTATGGTATCGACTGTATTGAGGTGAAAACTTATGCGAAAGAAGAAGTATGAGATAACCGCGCTTACCTTTGTAGATAATGCTGGGAATTTTACTGGGGGAAACGGAGATTTTGTTGCACGTATGCCAGGGCAGATCGCGACAGAGGATGAGTTATTACGCATTCTAGGCAAAGTGCTTCATTTCCCTGATGACTACTCGCCAGAATGGTTAAATTGGAACCTGGTGAATGACGCGCTGAGCGATCTTTTATGGATAGAGCAGAGGAGGATTATCCTTATCCATAAAGATTTACCTGTGGCTAAAGAGCTAGATGTGTTAGGATTATATCTTCAGTGTTTGATAGGAGCCAAGCAAAACAGGCGTCTTGTTCGGCTACCCGCAAGGCATGAATTGATGTTTGTGTTTCCATCGAACAGCTATTCCACCATAGATTATATTTTGCGGCGCATCAATGAGTGGGGATGGGTGAATAGCTATAAAATCCTCTGAAATAAACACTTGTTCTTCATGATCGAAAAATTCTCTTGCGCGTAATATAATCTGCATCGGTTATGCACATCCTGCGCGCTGACGGGCGCTACGGCGTGATCACGGGCTATCGGGTTGTGCCGGGCAGCGCGCTGATGTACAATCTGACTGTCGCATATGACCACACATTCGTCGTGGGCAGTGGCGAATGGGTGGTGCATAATGACTGTGGTATAGCTTCATCTGGCGGTTTGGGGGATAGAAATGATGCGGGTACGCCGAGTGGTTTTGCCGATGATGCCAAATTGACTGACCATTTCAACAGACACGGTTCAGATTTTGGCGCTACATCGAAAGAGATATATCAGCAACAGGCGAACGACTTTTTGAGTGGTGTTCCTGATGATAGCGCTGTGCAATTGACACGGACAAATGGAGATGTTGTGCGCTGGGATCCTTCTACGGGAGAATTTGGCGTTGTAAGTTCAACAGGCGGAGTTCGGACATATTACAGCATTGGAGGAAGAGCAGACCCTGCTGCATATTTCTTGAGGCAATATTGGTAAGAAGAAGTCCTCCCGCGACCGAAATGGATTTACTATAGTCAGGTAGAAAACACCTGGGTAGGAGAAGCGATCGATGACAACGAAGCATAAATTTCCTTGCCCCTGTTGCGGTTTCCTCACATTGGAGGAAGAGCCGCCAGGTACTCACGAAATTTGCCCAGTTTGCTATTGGGAAGATGATCTGGTCCAGTTTCAGGATCCAACTTCTTGGGGAGCAAACGGTGTCACTTTACAGGAGGCCCGTCAAAATTTTCTACGCGGGGGAGTGAGCGAGGAACGGTTCAAATCGTTCGTGCGTTCCCCACTTCCTGTAGAATTTCCTGATCAAGCAAAGGCAAGCGAATGAGAAGGCGGGAGTGCATATGTCTGAGCGCGACCCAGCAATAGGACAGTTTCTTGCTTTGAATCCGGTATTGTTCGATGTATTGGATACTTCCAGATACGACAGACCGAACTGCCGGAACGATTTCAGTTGAGTGAACCTTATGAAATAGAGATGATCGTTGATATGGTATTGCGTGTTCTGGTCGATGAGTATGAAGATCAACGACGGCTCCATCTGATGTTCTATGGCGTCGATCAACTTAAAATAGCAACAGGTAGCTTCATCAATGGAGTAGAGATCACCATTCGTTCGATAAAAGATCATCAATAGAAGAAATTACGCTATCATGTCTATGAAAAGGAAAAAAGCCAGATGGGATTATCATTCTATTGTCGAGGCTTTGTAGCCAAGCTAGAAGAAGCCCAATTAATCAAGGAAGCGTGAATCGTTTACATCCAGGGAGAAGGACTCATACAGCCGGAGAGCAATACCGTTCTCAATTGAGAGAGCCGTCGGGCTCACAGTCTCGTTGATCTAACGCTGTCAACGACGACGAACGAGACCATCCATACCAATAAAAAGCACCCGTTCTTCACCGAAGAGAAGGGCTTTGTCCCCGTCGCGCAACTCAAGTTGGGGATGCATGTCCTGCGCGCCGATGGGCGCTACGGCGTGATCGGCGGCGACAGAGCGCAACCTGCTCTTGACAAATCCCCGCAAAACGGACTACCTTTGTAGCGATGTCGGATTTGTGATTATGAGCAGGAAGGCTATGCGAATCTTAGTTGTTGAAGATGAAAGCGATATCGCGGACGCGCTGCTAAGGGGTCTGCGCCACGAAGGGTACGCCGTGGATGCGACCGGCGACGGGCCAGGCGCGCTGGAACTGGCAGCGATTCACGAATACGATCTCTTGATCCTCGATCTCAGCTTACCGGGCATCGACGGCATTGAAGTATGCCGCCATCTACGTGTCAGCCATCCCGCGCTGCTGATCCTGATGCTCACAGCGCGCAGCCAGTTGCACGAACGGGTGCTTGGCCTGGACGCGGGAGCCGATGACTACCTGGTCAAACCGTTCCATTTCACTGAACTGGTGGCGCGGACGCGCGCGCTGCTGCGGCGCGATATCCGCGTGCGCACCCCCCTGTTTGTCTATCGCGATCTCAAGTTGGACCCGGCGACGCGCACGACCTGGCAGGGAAACCGCCGTCTCGAACTGACGGGCAAAGAGTTCGGCATCCTGGAATATCTGCTGCGCCACCAGGGAGAGATCGTCAGCCAGGAAACATTGCTTGAGCATGTTTGGGACATGCAGGCCAACCCGCTTACCAACACCGTTCGCGTGCATATGAACTCGCTGCGGCGCAAATTGGGAGACATGGTGGAGACGCCGCGCTACATTGAAACGATTATCGGTCAGGGCTATCGCCTGTTGCAGTATGCTCAAAACGGATCAGAAAAGAAAGCAGATTCATGAAGACACTCCAGATTTCCCAACATCTCCACTTTCCGCGCTTGCGCAAAAGACGGCTTTCGTTGCGCCTGCGACTGGCCTTGTGGTCGGCGGCGCTGGTCTTTATCCTCAGTTTTGGACTGCTGCTTTTCATCAACACCATCGCAATCAGCGATTTCCCCAAGATTATCAAAGCCAACGCATCGACGTTTCCCGAAAAAAAGATTGCCGCTATCACGAAGAGCAAACCAATTTTTCGTCTCTACCCGTTCCCGCCGCTAATCGCGCGCAGTCTCTTCCCGCGCCCGCTCAATCCCCTGGAAGTGTCTTTGCTGTTTGAATTGCAAAGCATCTCGCTGATGGGCTTAGGGCTGGTCACTTTACTGGGCGGCGCGGGCGCGTACTGGTTGGCTGGCATCGCCCTGCGCCCAATGCGCAAGGTGAGCAAGGCTGCGCAGCAAATCAGCGCGAAGACGCTGGATACGCGCCTGGCCCTGGTCGGCCCCAAAGACGAAGTGAAGGAACTGGCCGATACCTTTGATGCCATGTTGGAACGGCTACAATATACCTTTGCGCTGCAAGAGAGTTTTGTGGCAGACGTTGCCCATGAACTGCGCACCCCGCTGGCTTCCTTGCGCACCAATCTCGAAGTGGTGATGGCCGATGAAAATGCTGCCCTGGAGGATTACCGCTCGATGGCGCTCACTCAGGAGCGCGCGCTGACGCGCCTGGAGCGGTTGGTCGCCGACCTGCTGATCCTGGCAACCAGCCAGCAGCCATTGCTGTCTCAAGAAGTCAGCCTGGGGCCGCTGCTCGAAGAGGTCATGCACGACCTGCAGCCTGTCGCCAACGCGAAAAATGTGACCTTACACCTGGTCAACGAGGCAGACGTCGTCGTGCATGGTGACGGCTCGCTGCTGACGCGCGCGTTCAGCAACCTGGTCGAAAACGGCATTCGCTACAATCATCCAGGCGGCACGGTGACGGTGACAATCAGCTACAACCATGATACAGATGCGAAAGCTGCCTGGGCCAGCGTCACCGTCGCGGATACCGGCGTTGGTATCCTACCTGCCGACCTGCCGCGCATCTTCGAGCGTTTCTATCGCGTCGATGCCTCGCGCTCGCGCCACAACGGAGGGGCCGGGCTTGGTCTATCTATTGTTTCCGCCATTGTACAGCAGCACGGCGGCCAGGTACAGGCCGAAAGTACACCAGGGCAGGGCAGCGTCTTTACGGCGCTGCTTTCCACGACGAGCATTTAGCGGCCAGGGCAATCGCGAGGGATTGCTCTTAAACTTTTCTTTGTCAATATCTTACACATTTCTTACAGTTTCTCCCCGCCTGGCCCAAAACTTAACAAGGGCTTTATATCCCTCCTGTTACACTGCCCGTAGGGAGCGATCAATCTGGCTCCAGGGCGCAATGAATTACGCCCCTACGATAAGGGCTGTGGCCCGTCCTGGTCTGAGAGGGTACGATCAGGACGCGATCAACCGGCCCCCTTCGATAACGAATACAAGGGAGAACTGATGTTATGCGTATATTTCGGATACGAGGCAAGACACTGGCGAGCCTGCTCTTTCTTTTCCTGGGCGCAGTCATTCTTGCCGCCTGTGGCTCCAATTCTGCTGCCGCTGGTACCTCCACGGCATCGTCCGCCTCGGCCACCGCCACCGCGTGCGCGCAAGCGCGCACGAAGATAGCCGGCAGCGGGCGCGCAACCACCGGCACGCTGCAAAGTATCAACGGCACGACGCTGGTAATTGCCACGCAGCAAGGAAAAGACGTCACGCTCACGTACTCAAGCTCCACGCGCTTCACTCAGCAAAGCGCTATCCCGGCCACGTCCCTGAAAGAGGGAACATATGTCATGGTAGTTGGCTCAAATGCCAACAGTACCTACACCGCGACGCGCATCACCGTAACGACCGCGAGCGCGAGCAGGAGCGGCGGCTTTCCCCAATTTAGCGGAACCCCCAGGGCAGGATTCTCCGGCAGCAACCCTTGCTTCAAGCGGGGGCAGTTCGGCGCTCCTGGCGCTGGACAGCCGGGCAGCGCGAGCAACTTTCGCGGCCTGATCGGCACGGTCAGCCAGATAAGCAGCAATACTCTGACGCTCACGGATACCACCGGAGCCATTTATAGCGTGGCTATCACCGCGCAAACACAGATTTTGCAGACCAGCAGCGTCACCGCCGCCGCGCTGAAAACCGGTATGGCGCTGACCGCAACCGGCACGACAGGCAGCAATGGCGTAGTCAGCGCCCGTACCGTGACGATCCTTTTGAAATTACCAACCAGTACAAAATCAACATCGTAATGGATGAACGCGCGCAGGTACATGTTTTTTTGCCAAAGTAAATAGGAGAAATATGCTATGTCTGAAACACAGGATATGCCTGGAATACGCTCGGACACAGGAGAAGTAGATACAGCGGAAATATCTTTCGATCTGGGGCCGCTCATCGACAGCGATACTGATAGCATAGAGCTGTCGGAAATGCCTCCGGCGTTACGGCCGGTGCGGCGGCGGCGGCGCTGGGTACTTACCGCCGTGATAATCGCGTTACTGATTGTTCTCGTCGGCGGGGGCGTATTCGCCTACATGCAATTCACCAGACCCACGCCTGTGCAGTATACGCAGGCGGCGGCCTCGATCGGCAATATCGTGGTGACAACGTCCGCCACCGGGCCGGTCGCGGCAAACGCGGTCTATAATATGAATTTTTCCGCTTCGGGAACCATCCAGAAGATCGATGTCCACGTTGGTCAGCACGTCAAAGCGGGGCAGGTTCTCGCGCAACTGAGCAGCGTTTCTCTGCAAGACGCCCTTAATCAGGCGCAGCAGAGCCTCAACTCCGCCGAAACCTCGGTTGGAACGGCAGAGCAGAGCCTGGGCAATACCGAAAATCAAGAAGGAACGGCGCGCACGATTGCCTACTACCAGGAGCAAAGCGCGCTCAATACCTGCTCGACCGAGAAATCGCCGCCTCCCAACTGCACGCAGTTGGCGGAAGAACAATATTATCAGGCACTGGACCAGGCCAACAGCGCGGTCGATTCGGCGTCCAACCAGGTGACATCGGCGAATCAGCAGGTCGCCAGCGCCCAGACGCAGTACCAGACGGCCAAAGATAACCTGCAAGAAGCCGTTCTCACCGCGCCTCATGCCGGGACAGTGGTCGCCATCAATGGCGCGGTAGGCGAAACAGCAGGCAGCGGTTCGTCTGGTAGTTCGAGCAGTTCATCGGCTCTCATCGAGCTGGTCGATTCGAGCAGCCTCACGATCACGGCGCTGGTCAACGAGGCCGATATCGCCTCTGTGAGTGTCGGCCAACCGGCGCAGTTCACCGTGGCCGCCTATCCCTCACAGACGTTCCGCGCCAGCGTCTCCAGCATCGATACCGAGGGCGTGACCACTTCCAGCGTCGTGAGCTATACCGTGAACATGGCCGTCGATATGCAAAGCCTCAACGGCGCGCATGTCTATCCAGGCATGACGGCAACGGTCAACATCACCACGGCTGAGAGCATCGGAGCCTTGCTCGTGCCAGCCGCCGCGCTTTCGTTCTCAAGCACGGCTATCCAGAATGGCGAACTGAGCCGCACCGCGCTCAGATCTCTTACCACTGGCTCAAGTTCCACTTCTGCCACCGGCACAACCTCGACCGCCTCTGGCAGCCGCGGCATCGTCGTCGAGCTGGTCAAAGGCAAACTTGTACCAGTACTGGTGACGACCGGCCTGACTAATGGGCAATACACGCAAATTCTTTCCGGCTTGAACGCTGGAGCCGAGGTCGTGATCGGCCAGACGGGCGGCCAGACGACAACAACGACGAGCAGCAGCACAACCGGCGGTGGAACGCGCTTAGGCGGCGGCGGCTTCGGCGGCGGCGGCGCCTTTCCCAGAACTGGAAGCGGAGGGTAGAGGTTGTGGAACAGAACGGCAATGGGAGAGTTGAACACGCGATGATTACCTCTTCCCCGAAGAGGCTGCAGGCGCGAACGGAGACAGGCGGGCAAGTAATCAGAACTGCACAGCCGCCTATCGTTCGCGTGCAGAAGCTGAGCAAGAATTACTACCTGGGACGAAACGTGGTACCCGCGCTGCGCAACGTGGATATCGAGGTGGCACGCGGCGATTTCGTCGCCGTGATGGGGCCGTCAGGTTCCGGCAAATCGACGCTGATGAACCTGCTCGGCTGCCTCGATCGTCCCACCAGCGGCGTCTACATCCTCGACGGCGTACCGGTGAGCCAGATGAGTACGAACGAACTGGCGGATATTCGCAATCACAAGATCGGCTTCATCTTTCAGGGGTTCAACTTGCTGGCGCGTATGAACGCGCTGGAGAACGTCGAACTGCCGCTCGTCTATGCTGGACTCCCAACGGCGGAACGGCGCGAGCGCGCGTTGCAGGCGCTGGCGATGGTCGGGTTAAGTTTACGCGCCGATCACAAACCGGCGGAACTTTCCGGCGGCCAGCAGCAGCGCGTGGCTATCGCGCGCGCCCTGGTGACGCTGCCCGCTATGATCCTGGCCGACGAGCCAACCGGCAACCTGGACAGCCGCACGGGCCTCGAAGTGATGATGATCCTGCAAAAGCTCAACGCGCGCGGCATTACCGTGATCCTCGTGACCCATGATCCCACCATCGCCAGCTATTGCCGACGGCAGATCAAGTTCCGCGATGGCCTGGTCATTGAAGATATCGAGAATCCGGCGCCTATCCTGGCGCAGCAGCAACTTGCGCAAAACGGCCACGCGGTCAGAAACGGGTGATACGTATGAACATGCCAAAATCTGAAACCGGCGCATCAGGCGAAGCGGGTGTGTCGGGTACGATAAATCGGCCCCTACGGGCGGCGAGGCCGCCCGCCGTTGGCAGAAAGCCGCCCAGAAAGCGACAGCAGCGCCGCCGTTTGCGCGGCTTATCGGGCATCTATCAAAGCTGCCGGAGCGCATTACAGTCCTTGCGCGCCAACAAAACGCGCTCCCTGCTCACCTCGCTGGGCATCATCATCGGCGTGGGTGCGGTCATTGTGATGATCTCCATCGGCGAAGCCAGCGCGGCCTCCATCAATCAACGCCTCTCTGGCTTGAACCCGACTGAGATCATCATCAGGCCGGGCAGTAGCAGCGGCGGCGGCGTGCGCGCGGGCGCGGGTACTCAGCAAACGTTGACGCAGGCCGACGCCGATGCCATCTCGTCGCAAGTAGCCAATGTCTCAGCCGTCAGCCCGGTCATCAACTCCAACGGGCAGGTGATCTTCCGCAACCAGAACTGGTCAACGTCGGTACAGGGCGTCTATCCTGACTACCAGCAGATCGATGGCTGGCAGATGTCAGAAGGCGGTTTCTTCACGGCTGGGGAAGAGCAGAGCCAGGGCGCGGTCGCCGTGATCGGACAAACCGTGGCGGATAACCTCTTCACCCCACTGGGCGTTGACCCACTCGGCCAGCAGATTCGCATCGGCAACGTGCCGTTTACCGTGGTGGGTGTCCTGGCTTCTAAAGGAGCATCCGGTGGCTTCGGCAACGCTGATGATATCGTCTATGTGCCGTTCAGCACGGCTCAGCAGCAACTCAGCGGCAGCAAGTTCGTCGGCTCGATTGACGTCACAGCGAGCAGTGCCGGGCAGGTGAGCAACGTACAGACGGCGGTGCAGCAGCTTTTAGAGCAGCGCCACCATATTACCAATCCGGCGAATGACGATTTCACCATTCAGAATCAGTCGCAGATACTCGCAACGGTGCAAGGAACCAGCCAGACGCTGACGATTCTGCTGGTCGGCGTGGCCTCGATCTCGCTGATAGTGGGCGGCATCGGCATCATGAACATCATGCTGGTCTCCGTCACGGAACGCACCCGCGAGATCGGCATCCGCATCGCTATCGGGGCGCGCCCGCGCGATGTGCTGACGCAATTTCTCATCGAGGCGATCATGCTGAGTATCCTGGGAGGCATCGTGGGCATCCTGCTGGGTATCGGCGGCGGCTTCGCCTATGCCTTTTTCACGAAAAGCTCGTT
>DATLSW010000401.1:0-4227 GCA_035533955.1 Ktedonobacteraceae bacterium
GGAGGATCGGCTGGCCGCGAAGGCCCGTCGGCGCAGATCAGCGCGGGTTTTGGCTCGCTGCTCGGCGGTATCCTGCACCTTGATGCGCAGGACCGACGCATTGCCGTCGCTGTCGGCATTGGTTCGGGTATTGGCTCGATCTTCCGTGCGCCGTTGGGCGGCGCTGTGCTGGCCGCCGAAATCCTCTATAAGAACGATCTGGAAGTTGAGGCCATCATCCCGTCCCTGATCGCTTCCATTGTCGGCTACAGCGTTTTCGGCCTCTGGTCAGGATGGCTGCCGCTTTTTGCTACGAGTGGTAATCTCGCGTTCACCTCGCCGCCACAGCTCATCTTCTATATCGTTATTGGCCTCCTATGCGGTCTGATCGGTGTGCTGTACGCGCGCGGTTTCTACGGCATCACTCACTTTTTTCACCGGCTGCATATACCGAACTGGATCAAACCGGCGATTGGCGGTCTGCTGGTTGGTCTGATCGGATTAGCGTTGCCGCAAGCGCTCGGCATGGGCTATGGCTGGCTTCAAGTTGTGATGGGGCAAAATATCATGAGCATTCCGTTTTGGGTGATTTTCCTGTTGCCCTTTGCCAAGATTCTGACGACTGGCCTGTCCATCGGTTCGGGCGGTTCGGGCGGTATTTTTGGTCCCGGCATGGTGATCGGGGGAATGGTTGGCGCGGCGATCTGGCGGCTGTCCTATCACGTCATACCAGGAATACCGGACAGCCCTGCGCCGTTCGTGATCGTGGGCATGATGGCGCTATTCGGCGGCATCGCGCACGCGCCTCTCGCGGTGATGCTGATGGTGGCGGAGATGACCGGCAATCTGTCGATGCTGGCTCCAGCCATGATCGCGGTGGGCATTGCTTCGATCATTGTCGGTAAGAATACCATCTATACTAGCCAGGTGGATACGCGGGCCGATTCTCCCGCGCACCGCTTGCAGATGTCATTTCCCTTGCTCTCGACTCTCTATGTCTACCAGGCTATGCAACAGTTCACTTTCAGTTTCTCGCCGCGGCAAACTGTTGCCGAGGCGAAGGAGATGCTGGCAATGCACCTGGAGAGCGGCGGCCCCGTGCTGGATGAGCGCGGCAATTTGCTGGGCGTGTTGACGCGCATCGATATTGAGTCTGTGCCGCCTGGAGAGCGAGATCAGCGTCTGTTGCAGGACGTGATGAATCGTGATGTGCTGGTTCTGTATAGTGACGATACGCTGGATGATGCGCTGGAGCAATTGACCAGCCGTCGTGTGAGTTGGGCGCCGGTGATCAACGTCGAAACGCCGTCCGGCGGTCGCCATGTCGAAGGGATACTGACGGCTGCCGATGTGACGCGAGCTTATCGCGAGGCAGCGACGAAGTCATCGCGCCGGATGCGCGGTATGGTCGCGGGAACAGTGATGATCGAAGAGAAGATCGAACCGGGAATGCGGCTGGCAGGGCGCGCGCTGCGCGACGCGCACCTGCCGCAGGATACACTGGTAGTCTCAATCCGCCGCGAAGACGAGCTGCTCTTTCCACGCGGCGGCGCGGTGATCGAGCCGGGCGACGTGGTGACGTTCCTGGTTGGTCCGCGCGGGGAAGAACGCCTGCGTAGCTACCTGGCTGAGCGTGAGGACATTACCAAAACCGGCGCGGAGCCGGTGAGGCCATAGGAGAAGCAGGATGCATTCCTGAAATGCGCCGCGTGCATTTCAGGAATGCATCCTGCTATTTATTGCTCCGCCGCGGGCATATGCGCGACTTCCGCCAGGGTGCGATCCAGGATAGCGGTGGCCTCGTCGATGTCTCCGGCGGTCAGGATCAGCGGTGGCACGACGCGCAGTGTGGCCGGGCCGAGGTTGTTGAGCAGCAGGCCATGTTCCAGCGCCAACTGCACGATGGCCGGGGCCAGTTCGTGCCGCACGTTGACGGCCTGCATCAGGCCGATGCCGCGCGGGCTGTCGATGAAGTTATACTTCGCGCACAGCGCTTCCAGTTTTGTATGCCAGTACGCGCCCATCGCCTCCGCGTTCTCTAAGAGATGCTGATCGATAATTGTTTGCAACGTGGCGATACCAGCGGCGCAGGCGATGGGATTGCCGCCAAAGGTTGTGCCGTGATCGCCGGGGACGAACAGGTCAGTGCGCGGGCCGGTCAGCATGGCGCCGATGGGGATGCCGCCCGCCAGTCCTTTTGCCATCGTCACGATATCCGGCGTGATGCCGTAGTGTTCCCAGCTAAAGAATTTGCCTGTGCGGCCCATGCCAGCCTGCACCTCGTCGCAGATCATCACCAGGTTCTGCTCGTCGCACCACTGACGCACGCCCTGGATGTACTCCTGCGTACCGGGCCAGATGCCGCCTTCGCCCTGCACGGCCTCGATCAGCACGGCAACGGTTTTCTCGCTGGTTGCCTCCTTCAAGGCGTCCAGATCATTAAAAGGAACTTGTTTGAAGCCGTCGGGCAGCGGCATCCAGGTGGCCTGATAGAATGCCTGTCCTGTGGCTGCCGTCGTCGCCAGAGTGCGCCCGTGGAAGCTGTGTTCCATGCTGATGATCTCGAAAGCGCCGTTGCGATGCACGCGCCCGAACTTGCGCGCCAGTTTGATCGCGCCTTCGTTGGCCTCGGCTCCGCTATTTGAGAAGAATGAGCGCATCCCGCCGCTCTGCCCTGCCAGCAATTCGGCCAGTTCGATCTGGCGCGTATTGTAATAGAGGTTCGAGACGTGGATGAGCTGCGCCACTTGCTGCTGCACGGCCTGCACGATAGCCGGGTGGCAATGGCCCAGCACGTTGACGGCGATGCCAGCGACAAAGTCCAGGTAGACCTTGCCGTCACTATCCCAGACGCGAATGCCGTCGCCCTTCATCAGCGTGATCGGCTGGCGTTTGAACGTCCCCTGATAATATTTGTGTTCCAGCGCGGCCCAATCGCGCTTATCCAACCCCGTTGTTGTCATGTGCGTTTACTCCTTGTGTCTATGGTAGATACCATGTGGATATACAAATGTGGCGGCGCAATGCATTACGCCTGAATCGGCATGGGCGCGATAAATTGCGCTGCCACATTTCTTCACATCACCGTGTATAGAGCGTATTTTCGTCAATATAGCCGTGCGTCAGATCGCAGCCCCAGGCGGTGGCGTTGCCGTCGCCGAGATGCAGATCGACAGTCACAATAACTTCGCTGCCTGCCATGGCGGCGCGCGCGGCATTCTGATCGTAGCGCGCGGCCATACCTTGCTGCATCACCTGCACGTCTCCGATGAAGATATCGTAGCTGGCCTGATCAACTTCGCAGCCGCTGGCCCCCAGCGCCGCGGAGATGCGGCCCCAGTTGGGATCGCCCCCGGCCAGCGCGCACTGCCAGAGCGGGGAGATGGTGATAGCGCGCGCGGCCATCACGGCGTCGGCTTTGTCGCGCGCGCTGCGCACATGCACGGTCATCAGTTTGGTCGCGCCCTCGCCGTCGCGTGCCATCTCGCGCGCCAGATATTGCGTGATGTGGCGCAGCGCCGCGCGGAACGTGGCCGCGTCGGGATGCTGCGCGTTGAGAGGCGTATTGCCTGCCAGTCCATTGGCGAGGAGAATGCAGGTATCGTTGGTGGACATATCGCCGTCCACGGAGACCATGTTATAAGAATCATCGACGGCGGATTTCAGTTCGTCTTTCAGCCAGGCGTGTTCTATGGCGGCGTCGGTGGTCAGGTAGCAGATCATGGTTGCCATGTTCGGGTAGATCATGCCCACGCCCTTTGTGGCCCCGCCCAATCGCACGGTGCGGCCCTCGATCTCGAACTCCAGCGCGAGGAATTTGGGGCGCGTATCGGTAGTCATGATGCCGCGCGCGAAATCATTGCCGCCCTCGCGGCTCACCTCGATAGCGGCAACGCCTGCTTCGACATTATCCATTGGCAACTGACGGCCAATGATGCCGGTGGAAGAGCAGAGTACCAGCGCGTTCTCAATATGCAGTTTTTGCGCGGTTAGTTCGGTCATGCGGTGGGCGTTGCGCAAACCAACCGCGCCGGTGGCGCAATTGGCGTTGCCGCTATTGATGATGGCAGCCTGCGCCCTGCCGCTTTGCAGATGTTCCACGCAAACCTCCACCGGCGCGGCGCGCGTGCGGCTCGTCGTAAACATGCCTGCCGCGACGCACGGCACATCTGAGACGAGCATTGCCAGATCCGGGATGCCGGGATCGGACTTGATGCCGCAGGCGGTGATACCGGCGCGGAAGCCTTG
>DATLSW010000402.1:0-15377 GCA_035533955.1 Ktedonobacteraceae bacterium
CGGCGCTGAACATGGCAAGGCGAGCCGCAAAAGCGGCCTCAAGCATACGCTGGAGCGAGTCGGCCTGCTTCCCCTGGCGCGCTGGATCAAAAGGCAACTCAAGGGGGCAGGGATCATTAAAAAGCGCAAGGGAGGCGTCTATCGGCCAGTTCTCGCTGATGTTGATTGGCGGCACACGCTGGCCCATGTCCCGTCCATGTCAGGCTATGGCGGCGGCTACGCGGATATCGTGCTTGATGCCAGCATGGATGCCGGGCGCATCGATGACCTGATCGCCGATCTCAAACGCCAGATTGATCCCAGCAACGGCCAACCTTTGATCGATGCCATCTACACTGCCGAGGTCTACGGCGCGGGCTCTTTTGCGCCGTCGGAGCCGCACCTCTTGCTGTTGCCGACCGATGGCATCACTTTTAACATGAGCCTGGGCAACAAGTGGCTGTGGAATGATGTGTTTACCGGGCGCGATGTTAAGAGACGGCGCGGCTCGCATCAAAAAGACGGCGTTCTCTATGCCTATGGCAAAGGGATCAAGCAGGGCTTCAAAGCGCCGAATGCCGAAGTCTTCGACCTCGTGCCAACTGTGTTGCACAGCATGAGTTTGCCTCTTCCTTGCGAATTCGATGGTCATATCCTCCATGACCTGTTTGTGGAAGAAATACCTGCCGCGCCTGCAATTGGTACGGAAGAGAGCGTTGCTCGCCGCAAGCTCAAAAAGTTACTCCAGGTATGATGCGCGATGAGAACGCATCATACGCAGTTGCGGAAAATATACCTGAATGTACCCGTTGGTTTAATAATCAGAGGGCGGCTTAATGATGTCACAACCAGCACGTCTACTGCCAGTTGCGCTTTGGTTCCCGGTTGCGCCGGGGCTCCCGCTTCCGAAGGGAAGCGTTTGACCTGATAGGTGATGCCCATGCTGTCAAGTGTTTGCAGCAGCGTGGGATTCGCATCATTATGCGGGACGAAGGCGAGAATAGCTGGGCGATCCGCGTGGAGGACCGCGCTCAAGTACGCGGGCGTGCGGTCAGTGGGAGTTTGGGCGGGATTGTTATTGGCTACGAGACGTGGATCGGCGACAATGATATTCTCATTCGTTTGGAAGATGATTGGATAACCGAGCCAGGTCAGCGCCCAGGCATAGTGAACATGCTGTTGTTGCAGGTACGCGATGATTGGCGCGTCATTGGCGGGCGCGATAGGACAGGATGGCGATTGGAACGTATAGGCGGGATCTGCTAACCCTGTTGAGTACGCCAATCCGAGCAGATAAAAAGCAATCGCACCGAACAAAATAACCTGGAGCATGACAGAAATACCGGCGCGCTCATCTTTGCCAGGCGCCAAAGACGCTGGCGCGAGAGATGTTTCCTGTTTTTCTGCCGCGGCGCGCGGTTGAAGCTCTTTCAATTCATGACAAAATATGCTGAAGATAGCAGTCAACGCGGCGAAAAAGAAGGGGAGAGCCAGCATGAGTGGAGTAGCGTAGCGTCCCGTGAGATCGTACTGCGGCGTATGCAGACCCGCGGCTGAGGTGCTTGAAGTGCAGAAGATCAGTGCGGAGAAAACGCCAAAAAGCAGCGGCAAAGCCACAAGGCGTCGAAGACGGACAAGCGTTTGTTGCCTCCAGAATAACGAAAGGACCGTCAGCACCACGGTGATCCCGATCACAAGGATGCCAATATCGAGCAAGAGGGTAGAGAACAGGGCTAGAGCGCTATTTTCAATAGGCAGCGAGCCGCCGATGATGCGTGGTGCAACGGAAGTGGTGTAGAGTTGGAACAGCTTGCCGAACAGCGCCAGGCGCTGATTGAATGTCGTGCTGCTGCTCAGTTGCAAGATGTATTGAAGATTGGCCCACTGGTTCGTTGCGCCCCAGTAGAGTGCGGGCGCTGCTCCCAGCAGAAAGCCAGGAATAGTCGCTGCTCCCAGGAGAAGATTTCCGACGTGGGAGAATAAGGCGGAGCGGCGTTCAGAGGCTACCTTGTGTCTCACCTGGAACAGGCTCGCGACAAAGAAAACCAGTATCCATAGCGCGACGGCGAGAACGGCGGAGATGACCAGCGGATCGACCCAGAAGCCCAGGCCAATGATGAAGCCAATGCCCAACCAGCGCAGCGCAAGCTCTTTGTGTGACGCCCCGGCTTGCCAGCGCTGCGTCAAACGCAGCGCCGCGAGCAGTAGGAGCAGCATGATGATGAAGGTTTCGACGTAACCGCCCAGGGTGCGTAGTTCCTGCACAGTGTCATACAGAGGAGGAACGGCGGCGCAAATCGCGGCAATTGTCTGGAAAGTCGTTTTGGCGTATGCGGGCAGGTGAGCGGCGTCGGCGAGGGCCGCGGCCAACCGCCAGGTTAACCAGACGATCACCAGTGAGAGCAGGATCGGCTCGGCGCGCAGTGTCCAGACGGATGAACCGGCCACGGCAAAAATGAGCGCCATCAAATATGCTTCCAGGCTGCCCATGTAAGGCTGACCGTAATAATACACGGGGAATTCTCCACGCAGGATGTGCTGCGCCTGAATGCCCACAAGAGCCTCGTCTCCATTGATTACGCCGTTGGTATGAACAACCAGCCAGATTCGTACTAGCAAGGCCGCCAGCAGGCAGAGCCAGAGCGGCGAAAGAAGTCTGTGTCGCCACCACGAGAGGGCAGCAACTGGTTGTTGTGCCGCGTGTGCTAAAGCGCTGGCGTTTCCCCGCGCCGACGTTGTGTCAATATGCTGTTCTTCGATACTCATAAGACAATAGATCAATCCTCTTCATCGCTGCTCTTTTGCCATGCCGCCTTTATGATTAAGAACGAAGGGAGCAGCTTGATATGCTCACAATAGGACAAACGGAGACAGAATTCAGATCGCCACAAGTTGCCAGCAGCGCAGCGTCTCAGCTATGCTCCATGCCTGAGCGAAGCAACCGACAGGCGTGTAAGGCGCTTCCGGCTCTGCTGCCTCGCTCAGCGTTCCCAGGCACATCTCCCACAGGTGCGCTACGAATGGCTGGAGGAAGGCTTGCGTGGCCGCGCGGTCGCGATACAGTCGATAATGGACATCGATATAGGGGCCGATCAGCCAGAGCCAGACTGTTCCCTGGTGGTACGCCTCGTCGCGTTCCGCCGGTTTCCCCTGAAAGCGGCGGTGATAGTGCGGATCGTCGGGACTCAGCGAACGCAGCCCCAGCGGTGTAAGCAGATGATCGGTAATCTTATCGAACAGACGTTGCACCTGCTCATCTGCGAGCAGATCGCGCGTGAGCGATGCCGCGAATAACTGATTGGGCCGCAGTGATGGATCATGTTCCTCGGCCTTGCCCGCCACGTCAATGACATCGTAGAGGTAGCCGCCACTCTCGTACCAGAAGCGAGCGGCGAAGTTCTGCCGTACCTGCGCGCGCAGACGGCTGTAGGCAGTCGCGTCAATCGACATGCGTACAGCCCAGGACTCCATGTAGGCCAGGGCGCAATACCACAGCGCGTTGATCTCTACAGGCTTGCCCCAACGCGGCGTAATCACGCGGTCGCCGACTCTGGCGTCCATCCAGGTCAATTGCTCGCCGGGGACGCCTGCGCGTAATAACCCATCAACTGGATCGACGCCGATGCCGTAGCTGGTTCCTTGTATATGCCAGTCAATGATCGCGCGTAAGGTCGGGAATAGTTCTTTGAGCAGCGACCAATCGCCAGTGATTGCCAGGTAGCGCGCGCAGGCATAGAAGAGCCACAACGTGGCGTCCGCCGTGTTATATTCGGGCGTTGCGCCGCTGTCCGGGAAGCGATTAGGAATGAGGCCGTTATGGGTAAACGAGGCAAAGGCTTTGAGCAAGCCGCGCGCTTCGCTGTACCGGCCAGTATGCAGCAGCAGACCCGGCAAGGAGATCATGCTATCGCGTCCCCAATCGGTGAACCAGGGATAGCCGGCGATAATAGTTTTGCGGTCGGGCGAGAGATAGGGGCGTGCATTTCCTATAGCCGCATCTTTGATGGGGCGGGTGACAATGAACTGGTCGGCGGCAATCACGAGGCGCGCCAGCGTTGGGTCCGCGCAGGCGAGATCCGCGGTTGAGCGGTCGGCAATCGCCAGCAATTGTTTGATGCGCCGTTGGTGGCGCGCCAGCGATTGCGCCACGTATTCCTCGTGCGCATCCGCGCCCAGATCAGGCGTGATGTTTGTTTCCGCGCTCAAGACCAGCGTCACGCGCTCCCCAGGAATCAATTGCACGCGAAAAGCGCCGGGTTGGTAGACATCCTCAGTGTCAGGCAAGCCCCGTTCGCGGTCGCGCCGGTGCAGGACATGCCAGTACCATAGGCCGTTGTCTGTAAACGCAGCGGTTGGTTTGGCAATCAGCGAAATAATAGGGGCGTTTTCGTCCGCGCGTACCCGGCAGCGATTGCCATATGACTCCGTAATGAAGTGCCAGTTGTGGTCGCCGTGCGTGGTGCTGTGATAATCGCGCGCGAGACAGAATGGGTAGAGGATGAGCGTGACGTTCTCATCGCTGCGTTCGCTCTCTTCGTCGAACGAACCATGCAGCATATATTGCACGTAGGTCGTATTCTGTCCATACTCCATCCACACGCGCTTCTTCAGCGTGAGCGAGTCGCTCAAAGCATAGGTGAAGCAGGGGATATCGCCCTCAAGCATCACATTATTCAGGTACGTGTATCCTCGCGGATCAATTGTGCCATCCTGATACTCGTTGACGCCCAGCTTGATGAGTGTTCCGTCGTGCAGGGCGATCTCCTCGTCGATCTTCGTGACCAGCACAGTGCGCTCGACAGGCGGTCGCAGAGCAGCAACGAGCAAGCCGTGATAGCAGCGCGTCGTCGCGCCGTTGAGCGCGCCGCTCGCGTACCCCCCCAGTCCATTTGTCACCAACCATTCATGGTCAAGCCCTGCCTGCACATCAGCGCAAATATCTCGACCAACCGAGAGATGCCACGGATTCGGCAGAGAACGAGAGGCGTTCTGGCTATCCTGGTCAGGCGTCATGCTTTTTTCTCCCATTGTTGCTTGGCGCTTCGGGCGCAAGATTACCTCTTCCCCGGAGAGGCTGTTGGCCCCTACGTCGAGAGCGCGGCCTCCATCCTTTTGAGCGCGGTTGCGATGCGTTCGTCCGGCGCTGTGAGGGAGATACGCATATAGCCCTCGCCCGCGCTGCCGAAGTTTGTGCCAGGAGTGATGAATACGCCCGTTTTATCAAAGAGCCAGTCAGTAAAAGCGCGAGCCGTGAAACCATCAGGAACCGCGGCCCACACGTACAGTCCGGCTTTGGGAGCTTGTGTTCGCATTCCTAGCGCGTTGCATCCCTCAACCAGTATATCACGGCGGCGGCGGTAGATTCTGTTACGTTCGGCGATCCACGACGCGGGCAGATGCAGCGCCTCAATGGCGGCATACTGCACCGGGCGGAAGAGGCCGCTATCGATGTTGCTCTTCAAACGGCCCACGGCATCGACCAGCGCGGCATTGCCGACGAGCATGCCGACGCGGAATCCGGCCATGTTGTATGTCTTGCTCAGTGAGTGTAATTCGACGGCCACCTCGCTCGCGCCAGGAATCTGCAAAATGCTCATAGGGCGAAAATCTTCGTAATAGACCTCGGCGTAGGCCATGTCGTGAACAATGACCAGGTTGTGGCGCTGCGCGAACGCGACCGCCTGCTCGAAGAATTCGCGTTCAGCGCAGGCCGCCGTCGGATTGTTGGGATAATTCAGCCAGAGTAGCCGTGCTCGCTCCAGCGTCTCTGGCGGAATGCTCTCCAGGTTGGGCAGGTAGCCGTTCTGCTCTGATAGCGGCAGCATATAGGGCGCGGCCCCGACCGATGTAGCGGCGCTCAGATACACGGGATAGTAAGGATCAGGCGTCAGGGCGATGTCGCCCGCGTTGAGGATAGCGGCGCCCAGGTACGCCAGCCCCTCTTTGGAGCCGAGCAGCGGCAAAATATCGCGCTCCGGCATCAGTCGCACGTCGAAGCGTCGCTCGAACCACGCGGCGATCGCTTCATGAAGTGCGCGCATCCCGCGATATTCGGGATAGCGGGTGTTTTCCGGGTTTTGCAGTTCCAGGCAGAGGCGGTCAAGCACGGGCTGCGGCGCTGGCAGGTCGGGATCGCCCATCGAGAGGCTGATGACATCGACGCCTGCCGCCTTGCGCTCGGCGATCTTCCGTTTGGCGTCGGCAAAATGATACGGCGGCAGATTGGTAATCAATTGGGACAGTTGCACAAAATACTCCTTACCAGACACAAGATATTCTCCTGTCATTATGCCATGTCTGTGTAAGGAGGTAAAGCTGGCTGGCGGTGAAGCATATCACTCCATCGGCTCCGCCTCGTACCAGTTCTTGCCCAGTTTCATCTCGACCTTGATCGGGACGTGTTTTTCCATTGTCCCATCCATCACACCTTCCATCAGTCGCTTGATCAATCGTCGCGCGCGCTCCAGTTCTTCCACGGCGACCTCGAAAACCAGTTCATCATGCACTTGCAAGATCATGCGCGTTTTCAGGCGCTGCTCTTCCAGGGCGTGCTGGATGCGGATCATGGCGATCTTGATCAGATCGGCGTTTGTCCCCTGGATGGGCATGTTGATGGCTTCGCGTTCGAGCGCCTGCCGCTCAACAGAGGGCAGCGAGTGCAACTCTGGAATGAAGCGCTTGCGCCCATAGAGCGTGTTGACGTAGCCCTGCTGGTGCGCCTGGTTGAGCGTGCGATCCACGTAGACTTTGACGCTGGGGAACGTTTCGTGATAGCGTTTGATGAACTCCGCCGCCTCGCTGTTGCTCATGCCGGTGATCTGCGCCAGGCCGAAGGCGGATTGTCCGTAGAGGACGGCATAGACGACAGTTTTCGCCAGGCGGCGCTGATCTTTCGTGACCTGCGCGGGGGGAATGTTGAAGAGCGAGGCCGCCGTGATGGTGTGGATATCCTCGTCGTTGTTGAATGCCTCGACGAGGCGCTGCTCCTGTGTGATGCTTGCCAGGATGCGCAGTTCAAACTGTGAGTAGTCGGCGGTGAGCAGCACATAGCTCGGATCAGCGATAAAAGCCCGGCGGATGCGCCGCCCAACTTCGGTGCGTACCGGAATATTTTGTAGATTGGGGTTGCTCGAAGATAGCCGCCCGCTCGACGCCACCGTCTGATTGAATGAGGTATGCACGCGCCCCGAAACCGGGTCCATCAGCGCCAGCAGGCCGTCCACGTAGGTCGATTTCAACTTCGTCAATTGGCGATATTCCAGCAAGAAATCGACCATCGAGTGTTTGCCGCGCAATCCTTCGATGACATCCGCGCTCACCGAATAGCCTGTCTTTGTCTTCTTGCCGGAGGGCAGCTTGAGTTCGCCGAATAGAATATCGCCGAGTTGTCTGGTCGAATTGATGTTGAACTGGCGACCGACTGCCTCATAGATGGCCTTTTCCAGCGTCGCGATCTGCTCGCCCAGGATTGCTTCAAAGCCGCGCAGAAAATCGGCATCGAGCGCGACGCCGGTCATCTCCATTTTGAGTAGAACAGGCGTCAAGGGTAGCTCGATGTTGTCGTGAAGATCGAGCAATTTGAGATGCCGTAACTCTTCCCGCAGCGGCTCAACCAGCCGCAGCGTCATATCGGCGTCCGCTCCGGCGTATTCCGCCGCGGCGTGGATGGATACTTGCGCCATACTGATCGTTTTGCTGCCCGTTCCGATCAACTGTGAGATGGGCGTCATGACGATTTTCAGGCGCTGGAATGCCTGGTCTTTCAAGCCAAGCCCGCGCTGCCCAGGGTTGACGAGGTACGCGCCTACCATCGAATCGAAAGCCAGCCCGCGCACTGTCACGCCGGAACGGGCGAAGACGAG
Organism: Ktedonobacteraceae bacterium; assembly: GCA_035533955.1. Lineage (GTDB taxonomy): Bacteria > Chloroflexota > Ktedonobacteria > Ktedonobacterales > Ktedonobacteraceae > CADDZH01. Next base: position 7,842 of record DATLSW010000402.1, read on the forward strand.
CATGTCATATTTGGCATTATGCATGTACTTGCCAATGGTCGCGTCTTCGAGGATTGGTCGCAATTGTTCCAGTACGTAAGACAGAGGCAATTGCGCGCCCGGCTCCGGGTTTTCGAGCGTGGCGATATGTCCCACGGGAATATAATATGCCTCGCAGGAAGCCATTGCTAGCGAGATGCCGACCAGTTCCGCGTGCCAGGGATCGTCCGATGTCGTCTCGGTATCAATGGCGAATCTTCCCGCGCGGCGCAGGCTGCCAACGAGAACCTGGAGCGATTCCTCGCTCTGCACCACTAGCGTGTTCGTTGTCTTGATCGCGTCCTCGTCGATGATCGGCGGGTTACTAGGCGTGCTCGGCCAATGCAGCTTATGAACAACGGCGGGCGCAGGCTCCGCGACCCCAAACAGGTCAAGTTGCAGCGGATTGGCCGCCTCTGCCACGGCTGTATCTCCAGTATCCCTGATGTGTGGAGCAGCAACATTCGACGTGGGTATGGTTATAGCAGCGTTGCCGGTTGGATGTGCCGTGTTGGGCGCAGTCCATGACGTCCCCACCGGCGGTAAAGGTGGCGTCAGGATGGGTACGATGCCGATAGGCGGCATGGAAAGCGGATCGTCTTCGTCGGATATGACCGCCGCTGCCACCTCCGCCTCGGTGTGCGTCATATTTTCGGCGGGCGCGGCAACGCCCAGTGCGCGGAACAGCGCCTGCGCTTTGTTGACAAGTGAGCGAAATTCCAGGTCGCGAAAGATCGCCATGACGCCATCGGGATGGAGTTGTTCAATGCGGCAGGCGTCCAGGTCGAGTTGGACCGGCACGTCCAGCACAATTGTTGCCAGATACTTGCTTTGTTCGGCCTGCTGGCGGTGTTCAGCGATCAGCTTTTGCTCTTTCGGCTTCAGTTCGGCAGTATGAGCCAGGATATTTTCCAGGCTGCCGTAGTCGCTGATCAGCTTGCTCGCCGTTTTTTCGCCGATGCCGGCTACGCCAGGAATGTTATCGGACGTGTCCCCCGCCAGCCCCTTGAAATCGGGAATCTTGTCGGGATCGAAGCCGTAGCGCGCCCGCACGGCGTCTGGCGTATATTCGGTAATCTCCGAAATACCCCTTTTAGCGACCTTGACGATGACATGCTCATTGACCAGTTGCAGCGTGTCCATGTCGCCGGTGTAGATGATCGTCTGTACGTGTTGCTGCGCAGCCTGTACGGAGAGCGTTCCCAGCACGTCATCAGCCTCGAAGCCGTCTTTCTCGTAGATGGGGATGTTGAATGCCTGCACCAACTCGCGGATGCGCCCAAATTGCGGGCGCATAGTGTCGGGCAGCGGCGGTCGCTGCGCTTTGTACGGCGCGAATTGCTGGTGGCGAAACGTGGGCGTGGGCCGGTCGAAGGTCATGGCGATATAATCGGGTTTCTCTTCAAGTAAGGCTTTCATGAGCATAGAGGTGAAGCCGAAGGTGGCGTTGACCGGTTCGCCCTTGCTATTGGTCAGGTGGCCCGGCACAGCATGGAACGCCCGGTGAATCATGGCGTTCCCATCGATCAATACGAGCTTCTTGCGCGGGGCGGCAATAGGCGTTTCCTGCTGGCTGTTTTGCCCGGTTGCGGGCTGTTCAACTGGTTGTATGGTCATCGTCGTTTCCTTGTGATGCTGTAATTTCGGATCGTCGCGGGGTATATCGCAGCGCGCTCACGTTATGCGAGAACGTGGTAACTCCCATTGCGCCCGCCGTCCCAGACACAGAGGCTCGCGCTCGCAAGCCCATTGTCGCTGACATTGACCAGGGAGAAGATGCGCTGTGACACGTCGCGCAATGGGATGGACGACCAGTCCGGCTGGCGGAGCCACTCTATCAGGGCAGGCGTCACTTCTCCTGGCGCTGGCGGCGCGACACGGATCGTCCAACTGCCTGTGTTCAGGTAACTCTGGTTGCCGTTATTGACGGGATCGATGCGTACCATGTGCGTGTGTCCCGCGATGGAGTAGCGTAGCGCTGGCTGCTCGCTCAACAGGAGATGCATGCCCCTGGCGACGCTTTCTCCCATCTGGTATGTCGCTGGTGTACAGACCGCCGCCACCGCCTCGATCAGCGGCAATTTCAGTGTTTCCAGTAGCATCATAAATTCCATCATGGTATTCGCCTGAGCCTGCATGTTGTCTGGCGATGTTGGTTCAGGCTTGCCAAAGCGGCGTTCCATGTCTTGCTGGAAAGCCAGGAAATCAAGCATGGCTTCCTGGAATAAGCGTGACGGGATGTTTTCTTCTTCCGGCGCGAGATTCGCTAGCGCCTGGCGCGGTTCAGGCATCAACTCTATGGCGTGCCGCACGGTTTCTCTCACGAGAGCGGGATTGAGCAGGCAGAGCAGAGCCATTTGCCGCAGAATGTTGATCGATGGTTCCATGTGATCGAAATAAGGATAGTTCAGGCTCAGAGCCAGCGCCGAGTGTTGAAAGTAACGCGAACCGGGACAGAGGGTGATGCTTCGCGGGTGCAAGTCGAGCGGTTGTCCTTGCTCATCCCAGATGCCTGGCAAGGTGCGATTCCAAAAATCGTACTGATTGCCATGTTCAATAAAGATATCAGGTGTTGGCTGGTAAAAACGAGTTGGGCAAAAAGAGAGGCGGGCGTCGTCTGGCTCGCAGCCAATCGTTTGCGTAATGGCGGCGCGAATTTCCGCGAAGCGCAGTTCGATATCGTGATTACCGGTAATGATGGTGGCGCGGTGTCCAGGTTGGGCGAGAAAAGCGCCCAGCGCCTCGAAAAATGGTGAGTGAGCGGTCGCGATCAATTGCATCTTTTCCAGAGCAGTTGCAATATCGCTAGTTTCTCCTGTATCATAGGGCGGAGTCGCCAGGAAATCGAAGCCGTCGCCGTTAATGATCAGTTCAACATCGTCGGCTCTGCCCAGCGGCCCGGAGGTTCCCGCTGCCGTCAGCAAGCCTTCGAATGCCGCTTGCGACGCTTCGGTAAAACCATCGAAAGTGGGATGCCCATCGGCAAGATGCAGATCGCTCACAATTACTTTGATACTGGACATGCTATGCAAAACCTTTCCGGGTATGTATTCTTTTCGCGTGATCGAAATTCGGTGATGTGATATCGTTGTGCAAGAAGACACGCTCTAACTTGCAACGACATTTCGTTTCTATTGTAGTACGTTTGTGTCGATGTGTATAGTATAGTTAGCTGGCAAGCAGTGTTCTGTTCTGTTTCATCATATTGTCTGATAAGGATGTTGAACACAAAACATTCATCATGCCAGCCAAACGTGAGCCTATTTCAGTGAATAACTGAAGTAGTTTATCGTCATAGTAGTAGAGAAGGGTTACTGCATCGGCAGCGACCCGGTGAAAAGCAGGAGGACAGCTATGTCTCGTCGAAGTGCTTTGTTGAACAATGTAGGAGAAACAGCAATGGCAGAAGAAGAATTGTTAACGGTTCGCGAGGTGGCGCATCGTTTACGTGTCGATGATACGACTGTGAGAAGATGGATCAAAAGCGGAGCGCTTGAGGCAGTTACGCTTCCTCATCGCGGGAAGCGCCAGGCATACCGCATCAAAACATCGACGCTGAATACGCTGCTCAAGACGCCCGACCTGCCCGCGTAGTCCCCGTCGTTCCAAGACGCCCACAAATAGCCCTTCGCTACCCACACAGATGTTTGTTTGTGGGCGTCTGCTTCTCCGTGCCTGAGCAGCTTTCCTTTGAACGATCACCGGACTGAATGATATGCTTGCATATGCCGATAGAAGAAATGGATACACTGACAGTGGGAGTATCATTTACCTGCCATTTTCGATGCAGAAAAAGAATTGAATAGATCGAGAGGCAAATCGCCATGCTGAGAATAGCCATCATCGGCGGCGCGGGCCTGATAGGGACTCATCTGACAAAGGCGTATTTGGATGCTGGTCACGATGTGATGGTGATTGATACAGCGTGTGCGGAAATGCCGAACACGATTGCTACCCGCGCGCGCTGCTATCAGGTAGACGCGCGCGAGACGAGACTGCGCCATATTTTGCAACAGGAGCGGCCAGATATAGTCAGCTATCATGTCGCTCAGCGTACACATCCTGATGTCCCATGCGTTGAACATACCATACCTGATGCCGATGTCCATATTCGCGGCTTGCTCAATACGCTTGAGGGTTGTGTCGCGGCGTCGGTAAGTAAGATTATTTTTGCTTCTGGCGGCAATGAGCTATTCAGGGGGTTGTGTCCCGCCACCGCTCGCCCCATGCATTTCAGAGAAAATGCGCCGCTGTGTCCGCGCAGGCCGCGCGATATCAGCAAGGTGGCCGGTGAATGGTATGTGCGCTACTACACGCGCCAGTATGGGCTGACCCATACGATTTTGCGCTACGCTGATGTCTACGGAGAGGCGGTCAGCGGCAGCGAACCGCATCCTCTGAATGCGCTGATGCAGGCGTTGCGGCATGGGCAGCGCCCGGTTGTGCGTGAAGCGGTCGATGAAGTCCGCGATTGTATGTTCATCGACGATGTTGCGCGCGCGAACCTGTGTGTTCTGGAGCGCGGACACAACCAGACTCTGCATATCGGTTCCGGCGAGGGGCATACGTTGCGTGAACTTTACACGCTGGTCGCGGATATTTTGCAGCGCGAGCTTGAGCCGCTTTCTCTCTCCAGCCCCTTAGAGGAGCCGTCGTCGATGGTCCTGGATAACACGCTGGCCTGCCATGAGCTGGAATGGCAGCCAGAAGTGAGCTTTGCCGCGGGCGTGCAGCGCGTGGTGGAGGCTGTGGTGGGCGTGCAGATTAAAGAGACTATGTTGATCGGGATAAAGTAAGTGATTAAAAAAGTCATTCAGGGCTTCGCCGGAATGACTTTTTATTACTCTTTGTTATGCTTTTCGCCGACGATGATACCCTTCATGCCGAGTGGATAGGCCACGTAGCCATCAGAATGTTTTTCTACGATAATCTTGAATTGTCTCATCTCGCACCTCGCTCATATTTCTAAAAAGAGTATCATCGTACAATGATACTCTTTTTTAGTAGTGAAGTCTACTGCTGCAATCCGCTCACGACGCGAGCATATTTCTCGGCCAGAGCTTGCGCCTGGTCGTTAGAGACGGACTCCGCGACGATATGGAACAGCGGACGGTCGGCGTCCGGCAGCACCAGCACCCATTCCTTACCAAGTTCGATCTTGATGCCGTCAATCGGCTTGGCGCGGCGCTCGCGGTACTGTTCGCTCAAGATACGCATCACCTTGCCTTTGTACTCCCACGGGCAGGTGACGCGCGTGGTACTCATGTAGTAGGGCGGCAGATCATCCACGACGTCGGAGAGGCGCGTGTGGAACACCGCCAGCAGTTCGAGCAGTTTCGCGATGGCGAGCATGCCGTCGAACGCCGGGTGCAGGATGGGCATCACAAAGCCGCCCACACCGTCGCCCACCAGCACCACGCCCTCGCGCGTCGCTGCCGTCATCATAGCGTGGCGCAGCACTTTCGTATGTTGGATGTGGCCCTCGTAACGCTGCGCGATATATTGCAAAGCGTTGGGAGCCGTTACTGGCGCGGCCACGGTCCCGCCGCGATAGTGTCGCAGGAACAGGCTCGCCATGGCCGCAAGCATCTTCGTCCCGTCCACGACGCGCCCGCGATCATCGACCACCGAGATGTTTTCGCCGCCTGGATCGATGTGGATGCCCAGATTCGCCCCCAGGCTGGAGGTAATCGTCGCCAGGCGCGTTAAATCCTTCGCGACCTCTTCATACGAGCGCGCCAGCCGCGACTCGTCCGGGCTGGCATTCAGCACCACCAGTTCGCAGCCCAGGCGATCGAAAATCCCTGGCAAAAGCTGTGTCGTGCTGCCATTGGCATAATCGATCACCAACTGGAATTTGCCTTTGCGCACTATTTCGTAGTCAACTGCCTTTGAAAAGCCCTTCATGTAGCGGTTGATCACGACAGCATTTTCGAGAACGTCGATAGCGCCGATCTCGTCCACATCAACGCGGCGGAAATCCTCGCGGAAGAAGAGGTTTTCCAGCTTACGCTCCGTCGTTTTATTGATATCCAGGCCATTTTGATCGAAAAATTTCATATCGATCACGCGCCTATCATATGGGGAAAGGCGCACATGCACGCCTCCGACAGCATCCGTGGTGCGGATGAAATAGCGCGCGACGGGAATCGGCACCTGGTTAATATCTTGCACATTCACTCCTGCCGACGGCAGGCCCGCGATCACGGCGCGTTTGATCATGCGCGGCGTGCGCTGGTGCGAGTCACGATTGATGCAGACGACCGAGCCTTTGGCGAGGATCGCGCCATAAGCTCCGCCGAGTTTGGTGGCAAAATCCGGCGTCAGGTCCACATTCACCAGGCCGGTCACGCCGAAACGGCTGAAGAGGCCGCGACGTCCCTGCGATCCCCAGATGATGCTGGTATTGACGACCGCTCCGGACTCGATTTCTTTATCGGGCCAGATTTTGACGTTCGGCTGGATGATCGCCCCTTCCTGGACAATCGAGTTATCGCCGATCACCGACCCTTCGAACATCACCGCCTTGCTCTTGATGCTGGTGGATGAGCCAACCAGCGCCCCGCGCAGTTCGGCGCGCTCACCAATATAGGAGTTGTTCCAGACGATGCTGCGGTCGATCTGCGCCCGCTCGTCAACGATCGTGTAGTGTCCAATTGTGCTGGGGCCATGAATGATTGCACCAGCTTTGATCTTGCAATCATGGGCAAGATAGATCGGCCCGTACAACTGGGCGTCTTCGGCGATCTCGACTCCTGCCTCGCACCAGATGTTGCCGCCCACGTTTTTCGCCGGTATCTCCGCTTCGACTCGTCTTTGCAGCACATCGGCGTTCGCTCGCATATACTCCGCCAGATTGCCCACGTCGCACCAGTACCCGCTCTCGGCGATATAGCCATAGATGGGGTCGCCGTTGCGCAACATCATGGGGAACAGCTCCTGGCTGAAGTCGAAGGGCTTATTCTTCTCGAAGTAGGTGAAAACTTTGGGATCAATGACGTAAATGCCGGTGTTGATGGTATCGCTGAACACCTCGCCCCAACTGGGCTTTTCCAGAAATTGCGCGATGTGACCATCCTCGTTGGTGATAATCACACCATATTCCAGGGGATTTGGCACATGCGCCAGCATCAGCGTCGCCATCGATTGCTTCTCCCGATGGTAGGCGATCAGTGCGGTCAGGTCGTAATCGGTCAGCGCGTCGCCGCTAATGACCAGGAACGGTTCGGTCAACTGGTCTTCGGCATTTTTCACGCTGCCCGCTGTTCCCAACGGAATATCTTCGCGCGAATAGGTGATGCGCATGCCGAGTTGCGATCCGTTGCCGAAATAATCTTCGATGTTGCTCGCGAGGTACTGAACGGTCACGACTACTTCAGTGATGCCGTGGCGTTTCAGCAAGTTCAAAATATGTTCCATGACAGGTTTACCGGCGATGGGAACCATCGGCTTGGGACGCCTGATCGTTAATGGGCGTAGCCTCGATCCTTCTCCACCGGCCATAACTACCGCTTTCAC